>NZ_JBHXJK010000057.1:5282-52567 GCF_042723255.1 Amycolatopsis thailandensis | reverse complement strand
CCCCCTTCCTTGCGCCTAGCGCAAGGAAGGGGGCCATCATGTACTTCGGGACCGAACCCGGGGCTACGACTCGTCGAGCAGGTCCTCGATCTGGATGGGGATGTGCCGCACCCGGATGCCGGTGGCGTTGTGGACGGCGTTCGCGACGGCCGCCGCCATCCCGACGATGCCGATCTCCCCCAGGCCCTTCGCGCCGACCGGGTTGTGCAGCGTGTCCGGGTACTCGACGAAGTGGACGTCGACGTCGGGGATGTCCGCGTTCACCGGAATCAGGTAATTCGCGAAGTCACCGTTGGCGAATCGGCCGTCGGCCTCGATCTCCAGCCCCTCGTGCAGCGCGGCCGAGACTCCCCAGATCATGCCTCCGACGATCTGGCTCCGCGCGGCCGTCGGATTGATGACCCGGCCCGCGTCGAACACGCCGAGCATGCGGGACACGCGGATCTCCCGCGTCCACTTGTGCACACGGACTTCGCAGAACTGGGCGCCGAACGAGCTGAACGAATGCTTCGTCAGCTCTTCGCCGGGCGCCGACGAACCGGCCACGGAGAGCGACGGCAGGTTCAGTGCCCGCAGCAGCTCGCCGAACGTCATCGTCCGGCCCTCGGCGAACACCTTGCCGTCCGCGTAGGAGACCTCCATGCCCTCGAACGGCGCTCCCGGCGCGGACGCCAGCTTCAACAGATCGTCGATCGCCTTGGCGGCGGCGATCATGATGGCCGATCCCGCGCTCGCGGTCGCCGTCGAACCGCCCGACATGCCACCCGGCGGCAACGTCGAGTCACCGAGCCGCGGCACCACTCGATCCGGCGAGATGTCGAGGGATTCCGCGCCCACCAAGGAAAGTACGGTCAGCAGCCCTGTTCCAGGGTCCGCCCCGCTGGTCGCGACGACAGCCGTTTCGTCGGGCAGCAGGGTGACCCCGACCGTGGCCGGGAACCGCAGCGCGGGGAACATGGCGGTGGCCGTGCCGACGCCCACGAGCCAGTCCCCGTCGGTCTTTCCCTGCGGTGAGCGGTCCGCCCAGCCGAAGCGGTCGGCGCCGATGCGGAAGCATTCGTCGAGATGCTTGCTCGACCATTGCAGATCGTTGCCGGGCGGCGCGTTCGAGTTGTTCCGCTGACGCAGCTCGATCGGGTCCATCTTCATCGCCACCGCGAGCTCGTCGATCGCGCTCTCCAGCGCGAAGGACCCGGGCGCCTCCCCCGGCGCCCGCATGAACGTCGTCGGAGGCACGTTGAGCGGCACGATCTTCTGGCTGATGGCCAGGTTCCGGGTCGCGTACCACTCGCGCGAAGTGCCGTGTGACGTCGGCTCGACGAACGACCGGTCCGCCGCCGTGCTGCACCAGGAGTCGTGGCGCAAGGCGTTGAGCGTGCCATCGTGCTCCGCGCCGAGGGCGATCTTCTGCACCGTCGCGGCGCGGCCCGCAGTCGCGGTGAAGACCTGTTCCCGGCTGAGCGCGGCCTTCACCGGCCTGTCCAGGGCCCTCGCCGCCGCCGCGGCCAGGAACGCCGGCACGGACGTGCGGCCCTTGCCGCCGAACGCCCCGCCCACGAACGGGTTCACCGCATGCACGTCGGCCGGGCTCACGTCCAGCGCCGCGGCCAGCTCCGCCGCTTGGAGATCGGATGCCTGGTTTCCACTGTGGATCGTCAGGCCGTCGGGTCCCCACACCGCGACCGCGGAATGCGGTTCCATCGCGGCGTGGTTCTGGGTGGCGGTGGAGTACGTCGCCTCGACGACCACCGGGCTCGCGGCCAGCGCCTCCTCGATGGACTCGACCCCAGGGGCGAGCACGGCGAGCGAGGAAGGCCCACCCCGCGAGTCCGGCGCGTCCTCGGCCGTGGCGAGGCCGTCCTCCAGCGAAGTCAGCGCGGGCCTGGACCGATAGGAGACCTCGACCAGCATCGCCGCGTCGCGTGCCTGCTCGTAAGTCTCGGCGACGACGAAGCCGATCGGCTGGCCGTAGTAGGCGACTTCCTTGTCCTGCAGAGGAACCCAGGTCTCGCCCATGAACGCCGTGGTCGGTGTGCGCAGTTCCAGGGGATCGAACGGCGAGTACACGCCGAGCACGCCCGGAGCGCCCTTCGCCTCCGTGACGTCCATCGCCTCGATCTCGCCGTGCGCGATCGTACTGAGCACGACGTAGCCGTAGACCAATCCGGGGAAGGTGTGGTCCGCCCCGTAATCGGCCCGGCCGGTGACCTTCAGCGGCCCGTCCACCCGACTGGTCATCAGCGGCTCCCCTCGGTCAGTTCCAGCAGCGCGCGGACGATCGTCCGGCGCAGCAAGGACGGTTTGAATCCGTTCGCGGACAACGGCCGCGCACCCTCGGTGGCCAGCGCCGCCGCCTCTTCGAACGCGGCGACGGTCGTGGGCGCGCCACGCAAGGCCTCCTCGACCGCGGGCAGCCTCCACGGCACGGTCGCGACACCACCGGCCGCGACCCGGGCATCGACGATGCGCGAGTCTTGGACGTGCAGCGCGACCGCGGCGGAGCACAGCGCGAACTCGTAGGATTGCCTGTCCCGCACCTTGACGTAAGTCGAGTTCGACGCCCAATCCAGGCGAGGGACGACGACCTTGGCGATCAGTTCACCGGGGCGCAGGTCGTTCTCCACCTCGGGGGTGTCACCGGGCTGGCGGTAGAACGAGCCCAGTTCGACCGTGCGGGTCCCGGTCTCGCTGACCAGCCGGAGCCGCGCGTCGAGAGCGACCAGGGCGACGGCCACGTCACTGGCGTGGGTCGCCACGCACGAATCGCTCGTGCCCAGCACGGCGTGCATCCGGTTGGCGCCCGAAATCGCCGGGCAGCCGCTGCCGGGAACCCGCCGGTTGCACGGCATGGCGACGTCCCGGAAGTACGAGCAGCGCGTGCGCTGCATCAGGTTCCCGCCGATGCTGGCCATGTTCCGGATCTGCTGGGAAGCGCTGAGCAGCAGCGCCCGCGAGATCGCCGGGTACACGCCTGGATGTCCGGCGATGTCGCTCATCCGCTCCAGCGCGCCGAACCGCAGCCCGTCGTCGGTGTCGATGCCGCGCAACGGCACCGCGTTGATGTCCAGCACCTGCGGTGGAGTGAGGACGTTGAGTTTCATCAGGTCGACGAGTGTGGTCCCGCCCGCCAGGAAGGTGCCGGGTGAGGCGACCGCGTCCTCGACGGTCTCGGGTGCGAGCAGCTCAAAGGGACGCATCGGCCCGCCTCGCCTGCTCGACCGCCGCGATGATGTTCGGGTAGGCCGAGCATCGGCAGAGGTTGCCGGACATGAACTCGCGGACGTCCTCGACGTCCTGCTCGACGGCCGCGACCGCCGACATGATCTGCCCGGAGGTGCAGAATCCGCACTGGAGGGCGTCCTGATCGACGAACGCCTGCTGAACCGGATGCAATCCGTCCACTGTGGACAACGCTTCGACCGTGGTCACCGGCTGTTTCACGGTGGCGGCCAAGGTGAGACAGGAGAGCACCGGCCGTCCGCCGACGTGCACCGTGCAGGCGCCGCACTGCCCTCTGTCGCAGCCCTTCTTCGGGCCGGTGACCGAGAGCCGTTCCCGCAGCGTGTCCAGCAGTGTCACCCCGGGATCGACACTCAGCTGTTCCGTCCTGCCATTGACTTCGAGTGAGATGTCCACTGGATCTCTTTCCGCCGATCGTGCGGGCCGAGAGCCCGACGGCGTAGGTTGAGGTGGTGGGGAGTCAGTCGTGAAGTGAACCGGATATTAATCCGCTTCACTTTCAAGCTAGCGGAAGCCGATCCGCTCCGCAATGTCGACGTCGGCTCCTGGAGTCGCTCCAGGTCCTCGGATTCTTCGGCTACATTCACCGGGGAACGGGATCGGCGAACAGGAGGGGCGATGACGACGGGATCGGTGAATCCCCGGCGCGCGGACACCCGGCGCAACCACGAGCGCATCCTCGCCACCGCGGCGAAGTCCTTGGCCGGGTCGGGCGAGGTCTCGTTCAACGCCATCGCGAAGCAGGCCGAAGTCGGCGTCGGCACGGTGTACCGGCACTTCCCCTCCCCGGAGGCCCTCATCCTGGCGGTCTACGAGCGCGAGGTGCGCCAGCTCGTCGACATCGTGCCGACCCTGCTCGACAAGCATCCGCCGGAGCAGGCTTTCCGGACGTGGACGACCGATCACTTGGCGCACTACATGATGACCAAACGCGGACTGGCCGACGCCCTGCGCGCCGTGACCAGCTCCCGCGGCGAATTGCCCGCCGGAGCCTACGAGGCTATGGTCGGCGCGGTCTTCACACTGCTGAAAGCCAACGTCGACGCCGGCACCGTCCGCGCGGACCTGGCACCTGAGACCGTTCTGCGCGGCCTGGGCGGCCTGCTGTACCTCGACCCGAACGGCGAGTGGCGGCGCGACGTCGCGAGCCTGCTCGACCTGTTGTGGCGTGGGATGGGCACCTCCCAGGCCTGACGGGACGCCTGGCAGGAACGCGACGATGAATGACTTTCCGGCCCCTCGACCGGAAGCCGGCCCGGATCCACAGTGGTCTCATGGGCAAAGCCACTGAGATCGGCGTCAGGCGGACCACCGTCCAGGTCGGCGGCGAAACGATCAGCTGCCTGACCGCGGGGAGGGACGGCCCGGCCGTCTTGCTGTTGCACGGCACGTACTGGAGCCGGGTGTGGCTTCCCGTCCTGGACGGACTCGCCCACGCGGGACTGCGGCCCATCGCGGTCGACTTTCCCGGTCTGGGGCGTTCGGGCGGCGAGCTCACCCTGGAAACGGCGGCCGTCCCGGCACTCGCCGAATGGGTGGCGCGGTTCGCGGCGACGCTGAAGATCGCCGAGCCGATCGCCGTCGCCGGTCACGACATCGGCGGCGCCGTCGCCCAGCATCTCCTCGCCAAGGGACCGCTGGGGATTTCCCGGCTGGCCCTGGTCAACTCGGTCACCTACGACTCCTGGCCCGCACCCCATGTCGCCCGGCTCCTGGAGCGGACGGCCACACCCGACGAATTTCTCCTCGCCCGTCGCCAGGCCGTGACGACCGACCTCGCGGGGGCCGCCACCGGGCAGCTGATCGACGAGTACCTGGAACCGTGGGCCGATCCACGGTCCCGCCGCTCCTGGCTGGCCATGGCAGGCGCCGCCGAAAGCCGTCACACCCTCGATCTCGTTCCCGCGTTGCGGCGGTCCACGACGCCCAAGACGCTGATCTGGGGCGAGGACGACGCCTTCGAAAGGGTGGAGTATGCCGAGAAGTTCGCCTCGGAGATCCCGCGGACCACGCTCATCAGGGTCCCGGGCGCGAGCCACATCCCCACCGAAAACGCCCCGGGACCGATCGCCCGAGCCTTGGCCGGCTTCTTCGCGAACCCTCAGCCCTGAACCGAGATCGGCACTACTCGCGGGCCACTCGCCGGGCGTACTCCAGCAGGTTCTCCCCCTCCGGCCCGGCGGCGTACCGCGCCGCGGACAGCGAGTTGATCGCAGCGGCCAGCGGATCCGGGTTGGTGGCGTTGTGGATCGCCTGCCACAACCAGGCGTGGTCCCGGCCCTCCCTCAGTTGCGATCGCCTGGCCAGGTGTTCCGCATCGGGCCCCAGACGACGCTCCGCGAGCGCGGTGGCGACGACCGGGTCTGCGGCGACGCCGGCGTGCTCGGCCGCCGCGGTCGCCGCCCGCCAAGCCAGCTCCCGCAATTTTTCCTCGGGCACGAAGGCCAGCCGATCGGTTTCGGCACCCAAAGGACCACTCCCGGGATACGCACGCGATCCGTCGGCTTTCCGCGCCTCGGGGTACAGCTCGGGCAGGGGCGGCAGGATGCGGTACGCGACGTCCAGCTCGCCTATCCGCTGGAGGTCTTCCTTCCGCAGCCGGCATCCGGTGTAGCGCTCGACGGCGACAAGGCCCTTCTCCAGTCTGTCGCGATAGCTGTCGAAATCCAGACCGGACAGAGCCTCGTCCACCTCGGGATCCTCTATCTCGTCCGCGTGGCCGAGTTCGAACGCCGCGAGAACCTTCCCGTCGTCGGCGAAGGAAAGCCGGGTCAGCGCGTTGACGTTCCAGTAC
Source organism: Amycolatopsis thailandensis (assembly GCF_042723255.1). Lineage (NCBI taxonomy): Bacteria > Bacillati > Actinomycetota > Actinomycetes > Pseudonocardiales > Pseudonocardiaceae > Amycolatopsis > Amycolatopsis thailandensis. The sequence continues at coordinate 46,533 of NZ_JBHXJK010000057.1, read as the reverse complement.
ATGCTCGCCGTCCGGCCCGCCCGTGACACCGGTTCCAAGACCCCCGGGTGCGAACCCTGGAAGCCGTTGAACTCGACGGCCAGCACGCCGCCCTCGACGGCCAGCACGGAAACCCAGGGGTCGAGGTCGAATTCCCGCGAGAGTTCCTCGGCGGACTCCGCGGCCGCGGCCGGATCCGCACCGAAGCCGCGGAGCACCTCGGCGGGAGAGGCCCCTGCCACCATCGTGACCGTCGCCGCCTCTCCCAGCACGCTCTGGGAGACCCACCGGTAAGCGGCTTCCGGCGGCCGCTCGAGGTAGGGCACGGGTTCGCCGCGGACGACGTAACCGAGCCGGTCACCGTGCTTGTACACGATCTCCGGCCCCGGAGGCGCCTGCCACAGCATGAGTTCGTAATGCTCGCGGTCTTCGCCGTCCCGGCCGACCGCGTGCACCCGGACCCGGAAATCACCCGGCCACGGCGGCGTTCTCGAACCAGGCGAGCTGCCCTCGATGAAGGCTGCGTCACCTCGCTCGGCCCGCCAAGAGATCTCGACGATCTCGTCCCACCAGTCGAGGTTGAGCTCGTCCGGCGGCCCTTCGAGGATCCGCATCGAGACCGCCATGTGCCCTTCATCGAGACCGGTCCGTACGGCGACTCCACCCGGGACCGCGACGGCGAGGCCATTCCCGCTGAAATCGGCCTCGCCGGCTTCGGAACGCTCGGCCAGGGTGAACCTGTGATCGCGCACCTCTGCCGAACACGACGCCCAAACCGGCAACACGTACTCGGCCCGGCGTTTCTCCAGCAGCGCCGCCGCATACGCCGGTGGCATCGGAATTTCGCTCAACAGAGCCGAAACAGCGCCCAGTGCGACACCGACGACCGCGGCGGAGGTGCTTGCGACCAGCGGAGCTTCCACTCGCCGCAGAACCACCACGGCGACCGCGACGGCCAACGCGAAATGCACTGCTCCGTGCTCGGCCGCCAATTCGTCTTCGCCGGTGAGGCCAGGGGCGGCGGCCAGCGACGAAGCCATGGCCTCGTGCGCGGCCAGCTCCGCGACAAGCGCCACGACCAGTTCGGAGACTCCCGGCCGCAGCTGATCGAGCAGCCGCACCGCGATGTCGGTCGCGGGATTCGGCCCACCCACCATCCCGAAGCCGAAGCGCGTCGGTGTCGCGTCCGGCCCCGGAACCGCCGCCTTCACTTCGTCCGGGATGGCGACCATCAACTCGTCCAAGGTCAGTTCGAGTGCGCCGAGCAGTCGCTCGGTCACGGGAGCGCCGAGCGAACTCAAACGGCCCGACACCGACGGATCGCCAGAGCTGGCCATCAGCCGACCCGCGACGACACCGAACACGCCCGGCTTCGCTTCCGGCGCGCCCAGCCTGCCGAGTGCCGCCGCGGGATCATGCGGAATTCGACCGCGTAGCAACGGAATCAGCTCCGTGACCACCGGCACGAGGGCATCCGTCAACCCGGACGGCACCTCTGTCTGTCTCTCCATGTCAGCCCCTCCCAGTTCGACAACGCGGGCACGGTAGCGAGACACACCGACAGATTTCAGGTGTCCTTCCGAAAGCGCACCGGGATCGGCTGAGGCCGATCAGCCGAGTTCGGCCGTGGACGGGACGACGACGGCGTAGAGATCACCGATCGTGGCAAGCGCGGCACGGTGCTGCTCGGCCGCGGTCACCGGTCCGGCGGCGGACGGAAGCGCGCGCGTCGCGCAGGCGGCGGCCACCACGGTCGGGGCGTTCCCGCGCAGGAACGCGCCTTCCGCGGTGAAGGTGACGCACATGTGGGTCATGAATCCGGCCACGACGACGTTCTGGTGCCCGGCGGCGTCGACCAGTTCCCCCAACTCGGTTCCGACGAACGAGTTCGGCGCGGTCTTCACCACGACCTGCTCACCCGCGGCCGGGACCACGCGCTCGTGGATCCGGCCGATGTCCTGTTTGAGGTCGTACGGGCTGCCCTCGCCACCGTCGTGCATGACGTGGATGACCGTCGCGCCTTCGGCCCGTGCGCGGGCCAGCAGGGTGGCGGCCTCGTCGAGCGCCGCTTCCCAGCCGTCGAGTTCCATCACGCCGCGGGTGTAGGTGTTCTGGTAATCGACGAGGATCACCGTCGAGTCCGAGAGCGTCGCCGGAGTCGTCGGCAAGGTGCTGATTTCGCGGAGAGTGGTGCTGGTCATCGTGTTTCCTTCGCATTCGGTGGGTACGGCTACCATGATGGCTGACCCGATCCGATATCGAGATACGGTTTCGGGTCAGCCATGGTCGAGATCGGCCGACATCCGCGAGAAGGAAGATCGATGAGCGCTCCGCGTGTGGCCGTCCTGGCGTTCGAAGGGATCAGCCCGTTCCATCTCGCCGTGCCGTCGCTGGTGTGGGGACCCGAATCGCCGGCGGGAGACATGGAACCGTGGCCGATCACAGTCGTCGCCCTGGACCCGGGCAGCCTGCCCACGAGCGCCGGCTACGCCATCGACGTCCCCGCAGGGCTCGACGCGCTCGCTGAAGCCGATATCGTCGTCGTGCCGTGGTGGTCCGACCCGGAGTCCCCGACACCTTCCCCCGTGTCCGCCGCGCTCCGGACCGCGCACGAACGCGGGGCGCTCGTCGTCGGGCTCTGCTTGGGAGTCTTCGCCCTCGCCGACGCCGGCATCCTCGACGGGCGCGCCGCGACCACCCACTGGAAATGGGTCGAAACGTTCCGAAGGCGCTTCCCTTCAGTGGAACTGCGCCCTGAAGAGCTGTACGTGGACGAAGGCGACGTCGTGACCGGCGCGGGCGCGACCGCCGGGATCGACACCTGTCTGCACCTGCTCGCCCGCACGGCCGGTCAGTTCGTCGCCAACCGCGTCGCCCGCCGGATCGTCGCCGCGCCGCACCGCCCCGGCGGCCAGGCCCAGTTCATCGAACTTCCGGTGCCCGCCCCGGACGACGACCCTCTCACCCAGGTGATGAACTGGGTCCAGTCCTGTTTGGACACTCAGCACGGCATCGACGGGCTCGCCGCGCGAGCACATATGAGCCGGAGCAGCTTCACCCGCGCCTTCCGCGCCAGGACCGGCACCACCGTTCACCATTGGCTGGTGGCACAACGCCTCGCGCGAGCCCGTCACCTGCTCGAAACGACCGCGCTCGGCGTGGACGCCGTCGCCGCGCAGTCCGGTTTCGGCACTCCGGCCCGGTTGCGCGAGCACTTCGCCACCGCGCTGGGCACCACGCCGACGCGCTACCGGGTCGAGTTCGCCGGGCCGACGTCGCACGCCGAGCCGACCGCGGTTGGACTCAAGCCCAGTCTGTGAAGGCCCCTTCACAGTGCTAGGCGCCCCGAAAGCGGCTTTTGCGACCTTGGGTCCCGGCGGCCTCCGTCGGACACCCGGAAATCCTTTTCCCGCACCACATCACGAACCGGAACCGTTATTTCCGCAAACGGACGCCCACAAGTCCGGAAAGAGCGCGGGCCGAGGCGTGTCCTACACTTGATTTTCACATGAGTGAATAGCTCACCCCCGAGGGTGAGCTCTATCGAGTGCATTGCCCGGCGTGACTGGATCGAGCAACCGCTCCGGGGCAAGATGACCGGGCACGACGAACTGCCATGACGGAGGACCATGTGGAGCAGTGCGGGACCCCCATCTTCGACTCGCTGGTCGAGGAAACGAGGCGAGCGGCCTCACGAGGCGGCGACGGCAATTCGGAATTGACCGGGAAGCATGCCGATACCGGTCAGGAAATTGACGACGATCGCGCGCCCCGGTAATCCTTGTGGCCATTCATCCCGTTTCCGGCGAATTCGGACCATCGGAAGACGTGGCGGAATTCTGCAGATCGTCGAGCAATTCCATTTGGCCGGTGATGACACTGGTGAGAATTCCGCGCGCGACGGCGAGCAGTTCGGCCACCGACGGACTGGTCAGCGAGTAGGACACGGTCGTACCGTCCTTGCGGGGCACCACCAGTTTGGCCCGGCGCAGCACCGCGAGCTGCTGGGAGAGGTTGGCGGGCTCGATGCCGAGGTCAGCGAGCAGTTCCGAGACGTGATGGTCCCGCTCGCTGAGGAGTTCGAGCACGCGGATCCGGACGGGGTGCCCCAACGTCTTGAAGAATTCCGCCTTCACTTGGTACAGGGGTCTGCTCATCGGTATCCCTCCGCTGCACGGGGAAGGATCGGTCCGGCCGTCCGCATGACAACAATCGTGCCCGACCAGGCCGCCCGCGAAACAACACCCCGCGCGAAACGGGCGGGACCGCACCCGATCAGGGCATAGCCTGCGTTTTCTTCAACCCCAGCACACACCGTTAAATTGCATACTTATGCAAGTCTGCACACCCAGAGAAGGTGAGAACACCTGTGAGCCACGGCATGCGGGATTCCGCGAGCCCCTTGTCGGCCTACCGGCGCACGAGCGCCGCCCGGCCCGTCGCGAGGAGCGCACGGTGACGACACGCCGCCCCGCGCCCGCCGCTGCCACCCGGGCCCATCTGATGCTCGCCGCCCACGCGGCAGAACTGGCCGACCTCGCCGCGAACGCCGCCCGGGCGGACACGGCAGCCGATCAGGAGACGACGCGGGCCACACCGGACCATTCGGACCTGATCGGGATGGCGCAGCAGATCCTCGACGCGGCCGTGGTCGCCGCGAGGCTCGACGGAAAGACCTGGCAGGAGATCTCCCGCTCGCTCGACGACGCGACACCGCAGTCCGCGCGTACGCGGTATTGGCCCGCGGTCGCGCGGTTCCGGGCGGATCCCTTTCCCTCACAAGACGCACGCCGCGAAGGCGTGCCGGGGCGTACACGGCAGACGTCCTTCAGGCTGCGCCGCTCGCTTGTCCCGGAACGGCAACCCGAAGCTCCGGCCGAGGCCGGAGCGGGTGCGACTCCCCCGCCTGCCTCGCACCTCGCCCTCGTCACGATCCCGTCCGAGCAGGGCGAGACCGAGACGGAACGCGAACCGGCGGCCGCGGACACCAGGCTGAAGATCGCGGAAAGGCTGGTCGCCGCCTACGAGCGGATCGCGACCAACGACCGGCAACCGCCACAATGGATCCTCGACGGCCTTGCCCACGCCCGCCGTACCGCCGCGGAACTCCGCGCGGCGGGCAGATCCGCCGAATGACCTCGGCGAGCCGAAGCTACGCCGAGGTCGCGAGACCGGCTTCGCGGTCGAGGTCGCGCTCGTCTTCTGCCTGCTTCCGCAACACCATCTTCGCGACGAGATCGAAGATCGGCGTCGCTTCCTGCGGGAAGGTCACGCTCTGCTGATTCGCACTGTCGGCGATCATGAACTGCTGCTCCTCAAGAGTGACGGCTACTGCGACCCATCACTCTAACGGCCGCATCACAGTCACGGGGCGTAATTCGGGTTTTTCGGCCGAATTTCCCGTCACAGCGGCGCTCACAGGTACTGGCTGAGGTCGTGCCCCTTCGGGTTCTTGATCCACTCGGTGCCGTCGGGCTTGGTGAACTTGCCGCTGATGGTGTCGAACTTGGTGCCCAGCGGGGGCAGGTCCGGCAGCGGGACGTCCATCTTGCTGTTCATCAGCCGTTTGGCGATGTCCGGGGTGATCCCGGTGTACTGGGTGTTGATCTCGACGTGATCGCGGATGCCGCGTTCGAAGTCGTTGTCGGATTTGGGGAACTTCACCTCGTCGCTGGGCTTGACCTTGAAGTCGATGGCGATGTCGGAGGCGTCCCGTCTCGCCAGGGCGGGGTTGATGTCCACGAAGGTGTGCAGGCTCGATTCGAGCTTCTTGTAGTTCATGTTCGCGGTGTGGGTCAGCGGGATCATGTTGTCGGCGGTGCCAGGTCCGCCCATGTCGCCGTTCTCGAGGTGCCCGCGGATCCACTTCTCGTCGGCCCTCAGGAACTGGTTCCCGTCCGCGTCGGGTTTGTTCCTCCGGGTGTTCTCCAGGGTCTCCACGAGCTCGTCGCTCAGCTTGTTCTCCCCGTACACCGACCCGTCCGTGTCCACCTTGTTGTGGATGACCGAGTTTTCGTTCAGCTTGTCGACGTCGGTGACCTGGTTCTTGTCCGGCTGGTTGACGAAATCCTTCCCGCGCGTGGAGTTCTTGTCGTAGGTGGCCGTGACCTCTTCGGTGGTCCCCGCCTGGTTCTTGGTGCGGCCACCGCGGTTGGCGTTGTCGTTCTCGGTCCGAGGGCGCTTCGCGCTGCCCCCGGTGTTGCCCGCGTTGTGCCCGGTTCCGGAGGTTCCAGGGCCGTCGACGAACTTGCGTTTCTTGGGACACCAGACCAGGCCGAGCGGATCCGAGCCCGAAGTCGGGTCGTGCGGGTAGCCGGCGGGATCGGGCCCGGCGGGGAGGCCGAGCGGATCCTGGCTGAGGTACCGCGCGGTGGCCGGGTCGAAGTAGCGGTGCAGGTTGTAGTGGAGCCCGCTCTCCGCGTCCAGGTACTGACCGGGGAACCGCAGCGGTGTGCCGGGGAACGGCGTCCCTGGCAACGGCAGGCCCCACAGTGTCCAGCGGCCGCTCCAGTTCGGGATGCCGACCGGGTCGAGCAGATCGGTCGGCGTGCCGATGGAGTCGTTCACGAAAGCCTGGAATCGTACCGATTCGGCGGCTTGGTCGGTCTGGGTGACCGGTTCCTCGGTGTCCGGCCGCCGCTCCCAGGTGGTGACGGTGACGCCTGACGGCCCGGTGTGCGCCTGCTCGATCAGGGCATTGCCGTCCCAGACGAAGCGCACCTGCTCGACAACCTGGCCGTCCGGGCCGAGGAGTTCCTTCGCCGTGCGGCGGCCGAGCGGGTCGTAGCGGTACCGCCAGCGGCGTCCGTCCGGCGTGGTGAGACCGGTCAGCCGGTTGCGCGCGTCCCACTCGTACCGCCAGATCCGGTCACCCTCGTGCCTGGCGGTACGGCGACCGCTCACATCGTGTTCGTAGTGGACCGCACCCGCGCTGGTGACCGTGTTGCGCTCGTAGGTGCGCTGTCCGGCTTCGGGGTAGGCGACGTTCGTGGTGGCCCATTGCACGACCTTCCCGGCGCGGTCGTAGGCGACGTCTTCGCGCACGCCGTCGACCAGGTGGGTGGTGATCCGTCCGGCCGCGTCGCGTCCGAAGGACTCGCCTCCGGCGGCGTCGCGGATGGCGGTCAGATCGCCGTCGGCCGACCGCGCGAACTCCCGGTGCCGCAGTACGGTGCCGGTCGCGTCGGTGAGGGTCTGGCCGACGATCCGGTCGTCGGCGTCGAACTGCTGCCGAAGCCGGGCACCTCCGTCGACACGGCGGTCGATCGGGCGGCCTTCGGTGTCATAGGCGTATTCGACGAGGTGATCGGCGGTCGACAACGCGCTCGGCCGCTCTTCCTTGTCGAAGGACCAGACGCTGGTCGCACCCGACGGGGTCCGGCGGCTGATGGCGCCTTGCGCCGAGTCGTACTCGAAGATCACTTCGAGTCCGTCGGTGACGGTGCGGACCGTCCGGCCGTTCTCGTCCCGTTCGAACTCCACGACGGACTCGCCGTCATCGGCACGGACCAGTTCGCCCACCACGTCGTAGGCGTAAGTGGTCTCCGTGTCGTCGGTGCGGATCCGGACCAGGTTGCCGATCAGGTCGTAGCCGTATTCCGTCGCCCGGCCGGCGGGGTCGACCGACCGGACGAGCTGGCCCGCCGCGTCGTAGGCGTAGGTGGTCGGCCTGCCGTCGAAGTCGGTCTGCCGGACGAGACGACCCGCCGGATCGTATTCGTAGGTCCAGGTCAGCCCGGCGGGGTTGGTCACCGTGGCAGGCCGCAGCTCGGTGTCGTAGGCGTACTGGGTCCGCCCGCCCGCCGGATCGATCTCCGCGGTCAGCATGTCGAACGGGCCGTACTCGCGCCGCGTCGCGCGCCCCGACGGATCGACGTGCTCGATCTCGTTGCCTTCGCTGTCGTAGCGCCAGCTCTGCCGCTCGCTCAGCGAGCCGACCCGCCAGGCCCGAAGCCCCTCGACGGTCCAGCCGATCCGGGCCCGTCCCCTGCCGTGCGGAACCGAGCGCGGCCTGCCGAACAGGTCGTGGTCCTCGGTGCCCGGGTCGTCCGATTCCGGGCCGGTGTCGATGGTGATCCCGCCGGAGACACCGACCGGATCCTGCCGCGGATCCGGCCCAAGGCCGTCCGGGTACGCCCGGTAGCGGGTGTGGTCACCCTCGTCCGCCACCAGCCCGTCGACCGCGCCGTCCTCGGAGCGGTTCACCAGCACCACGGTGTCGTCGGGCCGGGTGACCTTCGAGATCTCGCCATCGGCGTTGTAGGTGAACCGCGTGGTGCGGCCGAGCGGGTCGGTCTTCGACAGCATCCTGCCCCTGTCGTCCCAGGTGAAAACCGTGGACGCGCCGAGCGGATCCGTCTCGCGCACCACGTGGTGCGCCCCGTCGAGCTCGAAAACCGTGACGTGGCCGAGGGAGTTGGTGTAGCGGGTCCGCCGCGGCTCGTATTCGAAAGCGCAGTCGAGGAAACCCCGATCGCCGACGGTGCGGACACAGCGCCCGGCCGCGTCATAGATGTAGCGGTACCAGATCCCGTTGCGGTCCTGCCATTCCGCCAGACGACCTTGCGGGTCGTAGTCGAAGCGCAGAGCCCGCCCCGAAGAGTTGGTAACCTCGGTGAGGTTTCCGGCGTCGTCGTAGCCGTAGCGCATGACGACCACGTTCTGGCCCTGGCCCGGATCGGTCATCCGCACCGCGTGGATCCGGCCGCGTGCGCGGTCGATCTCCAGCACCCGTCCGTCGGAATGCCGCCAGCGCAGGCCGGCACCGTCGGCGTCGTGGTCCACCTCGATCCGCGGGCCGTCCTCGCCGAGCTCGAACGCGGTCAGCGGCAGCACTCCCGCCGGGGCGCCGGACACCGGCGCGAAGCACAGCGTGATCCCGGAATCCCAGGTCACGAGCCGATACAGCCCCGCCTCGTCCACCATCAGCACACGCGAGGGCCCGGCGAGCGATTCCATCGGCAGTCCCGGCAAGGGCCGCGGGAACATCATGACCGTGCCGTCGTCGGAGAAGAAATGGACGTGATCGGCGGTGAATTCCAGCCGCAGATCGGCGGTCGACGCCCAGGACGGGCCGAAACCGGTGCCCTCCCGGTAGCTCGACATGTGCGTACGGCGGATACGGATGGGCAGCGGGCCCGCCAGCGACAGGTCGTCCTGCACCATCACGACCTCGCCGGTGGCGATGTCGATCGGGTCGCCACAGAGGTTCAGTTCGTCCGGCGCGGCCGGCTTGTTCGGCGGGTTCTCCCCGCCTCCCCGAGGCGGGCTCTTGGTCCCGCCACCGGAGCCTCCGCCGGAACCCGAAGGAGTGACGTGATCGCCGGTGGGGTTGGTGTTGCCGTTCTTGTCCCCGCCGCCGGAACCGCCCTTGTCGCCACCTGTGTTGCCCTTGTCCCCGGACGGACCGTGATCGCCGGAGGGATTGGTGTGGTCTCCCGACGGGCTGGTGTTTTCGTCCTTCGGGTTCGGCTTGGGCTTCGAATCGGGCGATTTGGTCTTGATGTCCTTGGGCTTGCCGGACGGCTTGACCGTTCCGCCCTTGAGGTTCTTCAACGCCTTCGCGGCGTCACCGAACAGATCGTCGACCTTCTTCAGCAACGGCGTGAGGGCCTTGAGCGCCTTCACCAGCTTCGTCGTGAGACCGGTGATCTTCGACGCCGTCTTCGCCACCGCCGCCACGACCTGCGGCACCACCCACGCCAGCCCGATCCCGAGCGTGAACACCACCTGCAACGCCCACGAGATCAGATGCCCGATGAGTTCGGCGATGATGTCCCGGACCAGCGTCCGGACCGCGGCGACGACCTCCCCGGCCGTCTTCACCCCGCTGCCGGCGCCCTCGCTGCCCTTCTGCGCGCTCTCGATCAGCGTCGCCGTGTTCTTCGCCTGCTTCCGATACGCGTCAGCGGCTTCACCCGACCAGCTGCCGAGGTCCTTCTCGACCAGATCCACCAGCTCGACGGAGACTTCCCCGAGTTCTTTGGCGATGTTGGTCCAGGTCTCCGCCTGCGCCGCGATCTCGTCGGCGTTGCCGGTCAGCGCGTTGAGGGCCTCCTTCAACGGACCGACGTGCTCGATCAACCAGCCGACACCGGCGGCGAACACCGCCCCGAACGGGTCCATCACCGCGGTCAGCGCGTCCAGCGCGGTCCCCACGGCGCCCATCGCGACGGATGCCCAGTCGCCACTCTCGATCGCGGACTTCAGGTCGAGCGCGCCCTCCAGCAACGGCACGCCCGACACCGCAGTTGTCGAGTCCTTGACCGGCGCGACGAGGGGATTGCTCATGACTTGATTCAAGCATGGAGCGATGGCCGGACGGCGTCACACCGCCCGGCCATCGGATGACACAGCTCAGCGGGCTGTCACCAGATGCGCACCTCGTACACGCGGACGGTGCCGGAGAAGCCCACACCCTGCCAGTAGCCCAGCGTCGAAGTCTCGTACCGGCCGTTGCGCTCGTAGTTGACGGTCACCTTGTTGTTGCCCGAGAAGACGTTGTAGACGCCGCCGATGTTCGTGCCGGTGACTCCGGCGTTCGCGAAGCACTTGTTGGTCCCCATGCCGTTGCCGAACGAAATGTCCAGCTTCACGAAGTCGTCCCTGTTGCCGCAGGCGACCTCACCGATGGCGAAGGCGGGGCTCGCCGGAATCGCGACGAGCAGGCCGAGGGCGGCCGCACCGACGACCGAAAGCCTCTTGAGACTCTTTCGCATTATGGCTGGATTTCCTTCCTCGCAGGGATGATCGCCCATTCGTTCACGGGGCGGGAGCGAGCCTATCCACGCTGGAACGACGAGGAACGAAAAGTCCGTGACCCTGCCTGTTGTGCGTCCCGACACTGACCGAAGAGGCAGGAAGGTGCCCGAGATCACTCGTACGGCTGACTCGAAGGGCTCAAGAATCCTTTGTGGACAGCCGATCGGACCCGGCCCGCGCCACGGGTGCCTCCTGCTCACGACGGGTGAGCACCAAGGGGACGTCCTCGGTGACGGCCACCGTGTGCTCGGTGTGCGCCGCGCGCGAGCCGTCCGCCGATCGGATGGTCCAGCCGTCGGGGTCGAAGACGATCCGGTCGGTCGTGCGGGCGAACCAGGGTTCGAGCGCGAGGGTGAGCCCCGGCTGGAGCGTCAGGCCGCGGCCGGCTTTACCTTTGTTGGGAACGTGGAGTTCCTCGTGCATGGTGCGGCCGATGCCGTGGCCGCCGAACTCGGTGTTGACCGGATAGCCGTGATCACGGGCGACCGCTCCGATGGCCGCCGAAATGTCACCCAGACGATTGCCGGGACGCGCCACGTCGATCGCCGCCTCCAGAGCTTCCTCGGTGGCTCGGACGATCCGCAGGTCCTCCTCGGCGGCCGTCCCGACGATGACCGTGCGCGCCGAGTCGGCCGCCCAGCCGTCGATCGTGACCGCGAAGTCCGCGGTGAGCACGTCGCCGTCCCGCAGTACGTAGTCGTGGGGCAGGCCGTGCAGGACGGCGTCGTTGACCGCCAGGCAGATGACGTTGCGGAACGGCCCCTTGCCGAAGGACGGCGCGTAGTCCCAGTAACACGACTCGGCCCCGCGCCGTTCGATCATCCCGCGTACATGGTGTTCCAGGTCCATGAGGTTGACGCCCACGTCGGCGAGTTCGCCGACTTCGGTGAGCACCTCGGCCACGAAACGCCCGGTCACGTGCATGCGCTCGATCTCGGCGGGCGTCTTCAGTTCGATCACGGGAGCCTCACGTCCAGGGTTGGTATTATCATACCGGCAGCCTAACACGAAGTGGTATAATAATACCAACGATGTCTCCTGAGTGGGCCCGGTGTCGTGAGTGTTTTGGGTCGTTCTAACCGGCTTTACCACTCACGACCTCTCTTTCCTCAACGTCGAGCACGACACCTCTGCCTCACTTTCGCGTGACCGGATGGACGGCACCTGTGATCAGACGGACGACACACGTGACTGGACGGACGACACGCGACGGGGACTCGGCTGGCGCCGCGTGTCGTCCGTCTGATCACACGAGCCGTCCACACAGTCACGTGTGTCGTCCGTGCGGTCACGCGAAACCCGCCGGACCGTAGGTACTCAAGACACGATTGGCTCTAACCCCACTTGCGACTCACGACCACCTCGACCTGATGCGATCCGCCGGGAAGGCGGCGTTGCGGAAGCCACTTTCCGTGAAGGCCCCCTTCACGCTGCTCAGCCGAGGGAACTCGACCTTCACGCGTTGCCAAGTACATGAAGGCCCCCTTCCTTGCGATAGGCGCAAGGAAGGGGGCCTTCATGTACTTGGCAGGCGGGCGGGCCGCCGGGACCGAGTCGGTCGGGGTGGTCGTGAGTGGCAAGTGTCGTTCTAGCCGACCTGTATTTGCCTACCTACTGGGTCCGGCAGTAGCTGAGCCGGCATCCTCCACACTCGACCGTGCCACCGCTGACACTGCACATCGGCTCTGGCCGGTGTGGGTCGACAGATACCGGTCCGAAGGTGGCGATGCGGCAAGCGCCGGGAAACGAGCCCAAGCCGAGCAGGAAACGAGTACTGGTCCGCTCAAGCCCGAATCGCGGGAGGCGAGCTCGGTATCCGAGGCCCACTTGGCCCCTGTGCCTCCGCTCTCGCTACCTCTACCGGGCCGAGACGCAGTGCTCGACGGCGTCCAGCAGGATCGCGCAGGCCAGCTCCACCTCCTCCTCGTTCACGGTGAGCGGGGGCATCAGCCGGATCACGCTGTCGTCGCGGCCGCCGAGTTCGACGATCAGGCCCTGCCGCAGCGCGTGCGCCTGGACGGCACGGGCGAACCCGCTCGCCGGTCGGCCGTCGCGGGGATCGGCCAGTTCGATCCCCCACATCAGGCCGAGGCCGCGGAACTCACGGACCCAGGGATGACCTCGCAGCACCCCGAGCCGTCTTTCGAGCTGCCGCCCACGGTCCCGGACGTTGCCGAGCACGTCGTCGCGCCGGACGATGTGGACGGCCGCCGTGCCCGCCGCGAAGGCGGCCTGGTTGCCGCGGAACGTCCCCGTGTGCGCACCGGGTGCCCAGCCGTCCAGCCGCTCGTCGTAGAGGATGACCGCCACCGGCAACCCCATCCCGCTCAAGGCCTTCGAGGCGACGATCACGTCGGGTTCGATGTCGTAGTGCTCGAACGCGAACCAGGTCCCGGTGCGACCGCAGCCGGTCTGCACCTCGTCGACGACGAGCGGGATGTCCAGTTCCGCGGTCAGCTCGCGGACACGCCGCACGAAATCGCGGTCCGCCGGGATGACCCCGCCTTCGCCCTGCACCATCTCCAGGATCACCGCGGCGGGAAGCGGGATCCCGCCGTTGGGATCGCGCAAGGAGCGCTCCAGCAGGCCCACGCAGTTGGTCTCGCAGGTCTCCCGCGAGAGCCCGACCGGACAGCGTGCGCAGTAGGAATAGGGGAAGAAGTGCACCCCGGGCACTCCGTTGGTGATCGGCCGTTTCTGGGAGACCAGACCGGTCAACGCCATCGCCGCGTGACTCGATCCGTGGAACCCGCCCTGGAAGGTCACCAGATCACCGCGTCCGGTCGCGGTCTTGCAGAGCTTGATCGCGGCGTCCACGGCGTTGGCCCCGCCCGGACCGCAGAAGTGCATCCGCATCCGCGAGCGCATGCCGGGTGGCAGCATGGACAGCTGGGCGTCGACGAACTCGCGTTTGGCCGGTGTCGGGAAGTCCAGGCCGTGGGTGAGCACGCTCAGCTGCTCGCTGGCCGCTTGCACCAGCTCGGGATGATTGTGACCGAGGGACAGCACACCCGCGCCTGCCAGGAAGTCGATGAAGACGTTCCCGTCCATGTCACGGATGTAGCTGCCCTCACCGCCCGCGATCGCGATCGGCAGGTTGCGCGGATAGGCCCGCGCGCTGGATTCCCACTGTCGCTGGTGTTCGAGGAACTCGGCCGAGCGAGGGCCGGGCAGATCACCGTCGACGCGGGGCGCCGGTTTCGCTGTATGGGTATAGGTCATGGCAGCCTCCTTGCCGCGGTGATGATTTCCGCCGTGTCGAGTTCGACCGCCGGATTGGCCTGCCAGCGGGTTCGCGCCGGGGCGGCGGTGCCTTTCATCAGGAACGCGTCCGCCTCGACGATAGCGCCCTCCGCCATCGTCACTCCGTAGTGGACGAAGGCGCCGGTGCCGAGCGTGCAGGCCGGGCCGACGGCGATGTGATCGGATTTGAACGTGCCGTCCTCGAGCGAATGCGCTTGCAGGACGGTGTGCAGGTTGAGCGTGCAGTCGTCACCGATGCTCACCAAGGACCGCTCCGGGATGGCGCATCCGTCGTCGAAGACGCGCCGTCCTATCCGGACGCCGAGGCACCGCCAGAGGAACGATTTGAACGGTGTCCCGTTGAACAACGCGAGATAGCGAGCGGGGCTGAGCTTCCAGTACCGCTCGTGCCGCCAGAACACCGGATCGTAGATCGAACAGAACCGCGGTCGCAGCGACCGGAAGCCCTGCACGGCGAGTTCGGCGAACATGAAGTACGCGACTGTGAACAGAAGCGAGGCCACGATGCCACCGCCGACGGCGAGCGGCCCGAACCTGTCGTGCGCGACGCCGGCGGCCGTCCCGACGAGGGCGACACCGAACAGATGGAGCCAGTGCACCAGCACGTAGACGAGGATGGTGCCGATGTTGTGCCGGTTCTTCGCCACCAGGCTCCGGCGCAAACCGTCTCCGGTGCTGAGGTGCTCGAACCCGCTGTCGCGGCGGACGTTCCGGGGGATCTCGAACGCCGGTGACCCCAGCAGGCCGACGTTCTCCCGGATCGGCCCGTCCAAGGGCACGAGTACCTTCGTGGCCAGCAGGACGTTCCGCCCGATTCGCGCGTCCGGCGGGAAGGCGATCTCGTTGCCCAGGAACGCCTGTGGCGCGATGGCGGTCCGGCGCAGCCGGAACGACGAGGCGGAGAAGTCCGCGTTGAGCATCGAAAGACCGTCCGAGACCATCGTCCCGGTGCCGACCGTGCTGAGGAACGGGGTCTCGTGCTTGACCTCGACCCCGAAGTTGGATCCGGTCTGGTGGATCTTCGACAGGTCGTACCCCAGTGCGCGGAGGTAGTACACGATGTAGCTGCTGTCGCCGAACAGGTAGGTGTACGCCCGCAGGTTCGTCAGCCGCGCGATCAGCCGCTGGATCCCGAAATGCGTTCCGTACAGGGGGTAGACCCGGCCCGGCCGGATGAACAGGTTGAGCAGGCGCGGGATCGTGAGGAAGACCGCCAGCCCGGCGAACAATCCCCCGAAGTACAGCAGCGCCGAACCCACGATCTGGTCCCGGTAGAAGGCCCAGCTGGTGAAGTCCGCCGTCGCCGTGAACAGGCGGTCGACGACCAGTTCCGTGCCGCCCAGAGTCGCGGGAAGCGTCACCAGCAGCAGAAGCAGCAGGCTGGACAAGCAGAACACGAACGGCCGGAACCCGTTGCGCGCCACCGTCCCCAACGCCCGATAGTCCACTGTAGAGAGGCGGGCGGGGGTGCCGTGCCAGGATTCGCCGTCGGGTACGGCCTGCCCGGTGTTCAAGGACGACGAGTGACCGAGCTGCGCGTCGTCCCCGATCGCGGTGTCGATGTCGAGCACGGTCATCTCACCGACGAAGGCGTGGTCGCCGAGGGTGACCCTGCCGGTCTGGATCCGGCCCGCCCTGGCGCGGTAGCAGGAGAAGAAGACGTCCTTCCGGATGACGGCTCCCGC
Organism: Amycolatopsis thailandensis; assembly: GCF_042723255.1. Taxonomy (NCBI): domain Bacteria; kingdom Bacillati; phylum Actinomycetota; class Actinomycetes; order Pseudonocardiales; family Pseudonocardiaceae; genus Amycolatopsis; species Amycolatopsis thailandensis. The sequence goes on along the minus strand of NZ_JBHXJK010000057.1, from coordinate 30,844 downwards.
TCCGACACGGAGCAGATCGGTGCAGACCGGTGGGTTCCGGGACAGGATCAAGGCCCCCTTGCCGATGTCCGCGCCGAGCGCCCGCAGGTACCAGGAGTACAACGGAGTGCCGGTGAACAGCATCAGCGGACTGAACCTGACCAGGGTCTTGACCGTCCAGAAGCGCAGGTAGCCAGGGCTCCACAGTGGGATCTCCCCCGGTTTCCACCGTCCGACGATCGTCCACTTCGCCACGATCGGCACCACCGACAGCACGACGAAAACGACGAGCCCGAAGGCGACCGCGCGCAGGTAGACGTCGACTGTCCCGGTCGTCGCGGTGATCCAGGCGAACCCCTTGTCCAGGATCCATCCCGAACCCGCGGCGTAGGCGAGGAAGATGACGAGCTGGAACAGGCCACAGAGGACATAGGCCCTGGTGGACGCCCGGCGTGGTTCCTCGGCGCGGGCGACCCCGCCCCGGGGCGAAGCGGGAGCCAGTTCGGCCAGCGCGCGAACGGTCGGATTGAGGTACACGTCTTTCGCCGACAACGGCGCGACTTCGCCGCGTTCCCGCACCCGCGCGCAGAACTTGGCCAGCAGCAGCGAGTCCGCGCCATAGTCGTCGAAGAAGTGTCCCGTCGCCGAGATCCGCTCGATCCCGAGGACCCCGCCCAACGCCTCCGCCAGGTGTTGTTCGGTCTCGGTGGCCGGTGCCACGTAGTCGACGTCACTCGCCGCTCTTCGCGGATTCGTCGGCGCCGGGAGGTTCTTCCGGTCCGCCTTGCCCGCCGGCGTCAGGGGAATGTGATCGAGCTGTTCGAGGTAGGCGGGCACCATGTAGCCCGGCAGCAGCTCCCCCAGACGGCGGCGTAGTTCTCCGGCGTCGACGGTCGTCTTGTCGCGTCGCAGGCTGTAGTAGGCGACCAGTTCGGTCGTACCGGCCTCCGGGTGGTGGGTCTCGACCACCGCCTGGGCGATCCCGGGTATCTGCAACAGGACCGATTCGATCTCCGTGAGCTCGACCCGGTAACCGCGGATCTTCACCTGCGTATCGGCGCGGCCGTGGTATTCGATCTCGCCGTCCGGGGTGATCCGGCCCAGATCACCGGTGCGATAGATGCGCTGCGACGGGTTGTGCCCGATGTCGAGGAAGTCGGGGATGAACGCGCGCTCGGTGAGGTCCGGCCGGTTCAGGTAGCCCCCGGCGAGCCCGATCCCGGCGATCCCGATCTCCCCCAGTTCCCCGGCGGCCAGTGCTCTCGCTTCGTCCGGGTCGAGGATGACCACCGAATAGGTCGGCAGGGGCACCCCGATGGTCACCGGCCGATCCGGTCTCAGCACCGACCACGTCGCGGTGACCGTGGCCTCGGTCGGACCGTAGACGTTGAGAAATCTGCGGTCCGGGTGGTACCAGCGACGGACCAGGTCCTCCGGACACGCCTCACCGGACACCAGCAGGAACCGCAGCAACGGCAGGTCCTCGTCCAGGCTGGCGAGCAGGGTCGGGACGCAGCACAGCGCGGTGATCCTGTTGTCCCGCAGGAATTCGAGGAGCTCGTGGCCGACGAGGCTGGTGCCGCCGGGTTTCGGCACGAGCGTCGCACCGCACAGCAACGGGACCCAGATCTCCTCGACCGAGAAGTCGAACGCGATCGTCATGCCCTGGTAGATCCGGTCGGTGCCCTGGATGCCGTAGACGTCGGCGGCGACGCTGACGAAGTTGCAGATCGCGGCGTGGTCGATCGTCACGCCTTTCGGCCGCCCTGTCGAGCCGGAGGTGTAGACGATGTAACAGAGTTCGTCCGCCGGCGCGCCTTTCTCGGCCGCGCCGAGCCGATCACCCGGCAGAGCCTCGATCCGGTCCGCGTCCTCGTCGAGACAGAGCACGTCGACGCTGCCCGGCTCGAACCGATCTCGCAGACCCGAGATCGACAGCACCAGCCGGACGCCCGCGTCGCGGACGATGTAGCCCAGTCTGTCGTCGGGAAAGCCCGCGTCCAGTGGCACGTACGCCGCGTTGACCTTCAGCACCGCCAGCATCGCGACGTAGGGATGAACCGGTTCGTCGAACAGCAGCCCGATCCGATCACCGGGCAGGACCCCGTGCGCCCGCAGGTGGCGGGCGAGGCGATTGGCCCGTTCGTCCAGTCCGGCGAATGTGAGCTTCGTGCCCCCGGTGTCCACCGCGAGACGGTCGTCGAGACCGTCGGCGTGCAACCGGTCGCAGAGCCGCTCGTACAACTGCTCGAGCCGATCGCCGACGCTCCAGCGAACCCGCTGTTCGTGACCGTCGCACGTCAGGACCAGGCCGTCGGTGGTGAACAGACCCGACGGCTGGCCGTACGGGCTCATGTCCTGTCCTCCGCGAGGCCGAACGACTCGTGCAGGGCGCGGACGGTCGTGTCGACGGCATCGGCGGGGATCACGGCGGTGAGGCGAGACTGCGAGGTCGTCATCGCCGGCACCGTGACACGGTGATCGGCGAGGACTCGCAGCAGCTCGGGCAGGAAGCCGGGTGGGTCGAGCAACGCGGTGCCGACGACGGAAACCGAGCCCAGTTCCTCGAAAACGGTGGAACGGGCGTCCAGTTCCACCGCGAGTTCCGTGATCGGCCGCCCGAGCGGCTCCGAGCCCCGGACGGTGAATCGCAGTTCGCCGGGATCGGGCCAGCTCAGGTTCTCCGGTTTCACCCCGCATCCGGCGAGCGTCGTGAGCACGCGGGCGTATTGGTCCGGCTCCGACGCCGAAACCTCGACCCTGACCAGCCGCACGTCGCGTTCGTGGGCGATGCCGATGACGCGGGGAGTGCCTTCCAGGGACGGCTCTCCCGTGACGACGGTGGAAGGACCGGGATCCGAGGAATGCGTCACCCGCACGGCCACCCCGTGACGGCGCGCGAGTTCGACGGACCTGGGGTGGAGCACCCGGGCACCGACGCCGGCGAGCTCGACCATGGCGTCGTAGGAGATCTCCTGGACCGGCTGGGTGTCCGGCACGATCCGGGGGTCGGCGGTGCGGACGCCGTGCACGTCGGTGCAGATTTCGCATTCGGGACCGCCGAGCGCGGCCGCCAGCGCCACCGCGGTGGTGTCGGAGCCGCCCCTTCCCAGGGTCAGCAGTTCCCCGTTCGCGTCACGTCCCTGGAACCCGGCGACCACGACGACCTGCGCGTCACGCAGCCGCGTGATGATCTTCTCCGGGTCGATCCGGACGATCGTCCCCGCCCCGGGGTCACCGCTCACCTCGATCCCGGCCTGGTCACCGGACAGCGAAACGGCTTCCACGCCGCGCTCCGCCAGCGCCATGGCGAGCACCGACGCGGAAACCTGCTCCCCCGTCGCCATCAACTGATCGAGTTCACGTGGAGACGGCGGCTCGGCGAACTCCCCGGCCAAAGCGATCAGCCGGTCGGTGGTGTCCCCCATGGCCGACACCACCAGGACCACCCGAGCCCCCGCCTCTACCAGCGAGGCCACCTCGGTGGCCACATCACCCACCATCCGGGGTGTGGCCAGCGATGATCCACCGTATTTCCGTACGACCAGCCCTTCGCTTCGCACCTTTCGTAAAGGCGGGTCCAAGCTGACTTCAAGATCTTGGGTCGAATTCACCATTTTCCTTAATAGAACGCCGTTATGGCTGGGTTTGCATTCGGACAATGAGCAGCACCCGAATAGACCGTGACGAATACACGCATTCGACACGGGTTGCGCTACAACGAGCGGGCCAAGCGCGTCGCGCAGTCGTGATGACAGCATTGGAAAGTAGTGCGAGAAACTTTGAACGGGTACCTCCATCCGTACGAAAGGTCAACCATTGGGTTCGCACGACATAAGTCGGCGACAATGCGCAAGGGCATACGTACGAACAGCCCACTTCGATGGAATTAGGTCAGACGAATGACGTATTCGGATTCAATTCGAAATTCGAGAAAACGGTCGATCGGCAAGACGGAACGAATTTAACCACCCATCGGAAGTTACGAGATCCTTTTACCTCTCCACCAGCCGGGAGGAACCCGTCAAAGAGGCCATGGCGCCCTCAAAGTACGAACCCCGGCATTTTTCCCGTCGTTCAGCGCGGAGACACCCGGGCGTCGGCGCCGTTCAGGAACAGGACACACGGCATCTTCGGACAGGTCAATCCCATAATGCGGGTCGAGTTGCGGCACCTGGCGTCGTTTGCAGTCCGCCAACGCGCGGTCGAACCGGATGTGAACGCCTCACTCACCGGGACGGCATTCTTGTCCGGAGCCGACCGGTCAGCGTCTCGCGAACCACGCCGGAAAACGGTTCAGTGATCACAAACTCCACCAATGGGACTTACCGCTGGATACGCCACCAAAGAACTGATCACCCCTAATGTAATGGGTTTCCGGACGCCGCTGTCGCACGGCGCTCCTTTCTCGACCGACTACGGACCGGCCCGATAAACATCGACGAATCGCGCGATCCTCGGGTCCTCCGGATCGTCCACGGCGAACTGTCTCCCCCACGCGGTCGCTGCCGCGACGGCGGACGAACCGTGGTACGGACCTGGCAAAGCGTGGTGCTTTCCCTTGATCAGGCCGGGGCGACAGGCATGGCCTGGGTCTCCTCGCGTGGGAAACCCGCCGGAGGCGGAGTCTCGTCGACGCCTCCGGCGAGTTCGTCTACGGGATGGCGGTCGCTACCGGGCCTTGCCGGCGACTCGAACAGCCGTATCGGTCATCGCCTCTCGGAATGAGTTCCGGAGCGCTCCGGCGAGCGGCCGTCACGCCAGGCGGAAGGGTCGGGGTGGAAGAGCCGCCGTCCGCCGAACTTCAGGCGGGTGAGGAAAGCGAGCTGGCCGGAGATCCCCGCTCCGTAGCCACTGGTGACGTCCTTGCCGCCTTCATCCGGCAGTACGGCCCGGCCGTTCCGGTAGATCCGCCGCGCCCACATCAGCTGTGCGATCGACTCCGCCCAGGCCCGGTAGGCCGGGTCGCCGGTCGCCCCGGCCAGATCCAGCAGGAAGTCGCCGTTGCCGGGAAGCCCGTGACAGTAGGCGGTTCCCGCCCACTGCCGGGTCGCCATCACCGCACGGGCCGCGCCGATCGAAGCTTCGAGATAACGCTCGTCCCCGGTCACGGTGTAGAGACGGCACAGGAACGTGCCGATTCCCGCGGAACCGTTGCACCACCACACCGGCGCCCGCGACGCCCCCGGACAGTCCGGCCAGTGCATCGCCCCGGCGTCGACGCTCGACGCGGTCAGCAACGTGTCACCGCAGCGCCGGGCGGCGTCGGCGAAGTCTTCACGTCCGGCTGCTCCCGCCGCGGCGAGCAGGAACGCGCCGATCCCGGCCACGCCGTGGGCGAAGCCGTACGATCGATAGCCGGCGAGGTCCGAGTCGAACGACATCGGGATCGTCCACAAGAGACCGTCGGAGCCCGGATTCGCGGCGGCCAGCACGGACTCGGCACAGTGGACCGCGCGCCGTGCCAGTTCCGCGTCGCCGGTCTCACCTGCCAGGTAGAGGAAGCAAGTGCCCAGCCCCGAGAGCCCGTGGGTGATGTCGGGGTTCGGCCAGGCCATGATGAGGTTCTTGACCAGCCGCAGGGCCCGGTCGGTGAGGTCGGAGCAGCCCAGGGCCCGGCCCGCGTCGAACAACGCCCAAGCCGTCCCGGAGAAACCGAAGTACAAGCCGGGAAGACGATGGTGCTGATCGTCGAGATGCCGGAGTATCCGGGGCAGCACGATGTCGTAAAGCCTTTCGACGTGCATGTCGTTCTCGCTGAGCTTCGCCAAGACTGCGAGGGTGCCCGCGAGACCGTGCTGGACGGAACAGGGTTCGTTCAGCTCCCCGAACCCGGTCTCGGGCCAAGGTCTCGGGGCGGCTTCGGACGCGGCCGTCTCGACCAGGTACCCGAGTGCGCCCTCGACGAGTTCGTCCCACTGCTCCGGAGACCAGAGCAGTTCCCTCGACCTGGTGAGCGCCGGTGCGGGGCTTTCGGTCAGCGCGATGACCTCCGCCAGGCTCATCCGCTCGGCGGGGTCGGTGCGCACGAGCCCCTTGATCACCCGGCTCAACGTCCGCGAGACGGGCCGGGACAACGGCGGGGCGAGCCATTCGGCCACTCGTTCCTCCAGCGGGCGTACCTCGGGGAGATCCTCGGCGAAGTCGGGATTCACATGGGCGATCTGATGCAGGAGCGTGGCTCCGAGACTGAAGAGGTCCACTGACGGCTGCGGGTCCGCGCAGGCGAACTGCTCGGGAGCGCTGAGCCCCGGGGTTCCGCTGCCGGCGCCGAGCACCACCCACCCGGCCGGTTTCCCGACGCGGACGGCCGCGAGTTCGAGGTCGATCAGCCGTACGGAGCCGTCGGGCATGGTCAGCAGGTTGTTCGGTGTGAAGTCGCGGACGACCACGCCGCGTTGGTGCAAGCCGCGCAGCAATCGCGCGAGCTTTCCGGCCAACGCGGCACTTTCGACAGTGCCGAGCTGCCCTTCGCCGTCGCGCAGCACGCCGTCGACCCGCTCACGGAATCCCTTGCCGTCCAGGAATTCCTCGACCAGGAAAACGTGTTCCCGCTGCTCGAAAAGGTCGACGTATTCCGGAACGAGTCCGGTACCGGCGAGGTGCCGCAACACGAACGCCTCGTGCCGCAGGTAGTCACGCGCGTCGAGCCCTTCGCGATCAGTGCCGACGTGTGGCCGAGCTTCCTTGACGATGACCTCGCGGCCCGTCTCCCGGTCCAGCGCGCGGTAGACGCCGCCCTTGTTCGCGTGGCGGACCACCCGCGTGACCTCGTACCGGCCTTCCGGCAGCACCGACGTCACCGTGGTGGAGTCCTCGTGGCCGAACGGGTCCGGGAGCCAGGACGGGGCCTGGAAGAAACCCTGGCTCCGGTCCTCCACCGGCGCACCGTTCTCGTCGAGGACGCAATCGCGATAGCCACCGTCATGGGTCAGCATCCGGTAACCGTCGAAAGCCCCATAGCGGTAATGGACCAGGCTTCCCGGGCGATACCGGGCATCGGAAAGGATCGCCGGACCGGACAGACCGGAAGTCGCTTCGTGCAGCTTCTCGGCGAGTTCCAGCAAAGAATCACGATCCGGCGGATAGACGGTGATGAATTTACCGGAATTGCCACGAGGGCACCGGAAGTCGTTGAGTTTCAGCACGTCGGCCGACGTGGAGGCGAATTTGAACTGCGCCGAAGAGGCGAGCAGGATCGGCAAACAGGCCTGCAACACCCAGGGCGCGGACAGCACCGTGGCCGAAACGTGCAGCTTCCAGCCCTGGACACGGGGCTCTTCCACCGGCGGGCGCAGGCAGGTCCAGTTGTCGGAACGCTCGAGCAGCCAGCCGGAAAGCACACTGTCCGCCAGGGAATCGGCAACCAGGTCGCCGGGTTCCGGGAAATCCACTGACAGCGCCACCGTTCGCGGCATGGCCTGGAGATCGTCTTCTTCACGAACAAGCGGGAGAGCCATTGCGTGTCCTCGACGTGGGCGGTTTGAGGACACGAACGTAGGCCGTGACGAAACCACTCCGACAGAGCAGAACAACTACTCAGGTCCCTATTCGGACGGACCGCCGGATTACTCAATGCGAATGGAGCATCGTCGCTTGACGTATCCCGGTACCGCATCGACGCTGGGACGAAAGCGTATCCGCGGAGGACATCTGAGGGGGGTGCCACCTTGGATTCGACGTGGCCGCTGGTAGGTCGGCGGAGAGAGCTTTCCTCGATCGACGAAGCGCTGGCGGGGACCACCGGTGGGCTCGTCCTCGCCGGGGCGCCGGGCGTCGGGAAGACCCGGTTGCTGCGGGTCGCGATGGACCGCGCGGCCGCGGCCGGGCGCCGTGTCGAACTTCTGGCCGCGACCGGAGCGGGATCGTCGATCCCGCTCGGCGCGGCCTCCCATCTCCTGCCCGTCACCCCGTCGTCCGACGAAGAACCCGACCGCACGACACTTTTCCGGTGGGCTTCCGCAGGTTGGGACGAGGACGGCGCGGTCCTCGCCGTCGACGACGCCCATCTGCTCGACGAGGGGTCGGCGGCGCTGGTCCATCATCTGTGCACTCACCGGCGGGTCGTCGTGGTGGCGACCGTGGTGACCGGGGCGAGTGCGCCGGACGCGATCTTCACCTTGTGGAAGAACGGGCAAGCCCGCCGCACGGAGATCCCACCGTTGTCCGACCGTTTCGTCGACGACCTGATCGGACACGCCCTCGACGGCCACGTCCCGGCGTCCGTCCGGACCCGGCTGCGCCGACTGGCCGACGGCAACCCGTTGCACCTGCAGGCTTTGGTGCTCGACGGACTCGAATCCGGTGCGCTGACCAAGGAAAGCGGAACCTGGCGATGGCAGGGTCCGGTGGTCGGCGCGTGGCGGCTGCACGAACTCGTGGAGGCACGGCTCCACAGTTGCGACGCGGACGTGCGAGCGGTCGTCGAGCTGGTGGCCTGTGGTGAACCCTTGCCACTCGAACTGGTCGAACCCGAACCCGGACTGCTCGCGGCCGAACGCGCCGGACTGCTCGAGGTCACCGGCGACGGACGTCGCTCCGAGGCCCGGCTCACCCATCCGATCTACGGCGAAGTGCTCCGTTCGGGCCTGAAACCTCTGCGTACCAGAGAGATCCACCGCACCCTGGCCGAGCGTCTCGGCGCGACCTCGTTGCGGCGCCGGGACGATCTGCTGCGACTCACCACCTCGCAGCTCTCCGCCGGTCTGCGACCGAGCGTCCCCGACATGCTCGCCGCGGCCCGGCAATCCCTTGCCCGCCACGACCTCGTGCTCGCGGAACGGCTCGCGCGCGCCGCCGTCGACGCGGGTTCCGATCAGGCACGGACCCTGCTCGCCGAAGTACTCAGCTGGTGTGGGCGGCATCAGGACGGAATCGCGGTGCTCGCGGAGAGCGGCCGGTCCGAGCCGAGCGACTGGACCACGACCAGGGCGAGGCTCCTGTACTGGGGACTCGCCCGGCACGACGAGGCCACGACGATGCTCCCGGACGACCCGACGGTGACCCGGGCGCTGATCCTGCTCGCCGAGGGGAACTGCCAGGACGCGCTCGACATCGCGCTCAAGATCACCGACCTGGAGTCGGCGCCGATCGACGCGCGGCTCTGGGCCTTCACCACGGCGGTCAATGCCTACGCGATGCTCGGCAGGGCTTCGACGGCGCTCTCCTTCGCGCGCCGCGGCAGGCGGCTCGCGGAACGTCACGACGACCTGGTCCGCACCGGATTGCCGTACCTCCGCCTCGCCGAGGGGTACACGTTGTTGTTCGCGGGCAGGCCTTCCGAGGCACAGGACGTCGCCGAAGAAGGTGGCCAGTCGGCCGTGCGGTTCGGCGATCCCGGTCTGATCGCGGTCTGGTCCGGTCTGTCCGGGCTGATCGCCCAGCTGCGCGGTGAACTCCGTGCCGCCGTGACCTCTCTACGCGAAACCGTCGCCATCGAAACGGTGCAGGATCCGACCGGCAGCCTTCACCTGCACGAGACGCTCCTCGCCGGAACACTGGCGATGAACGGCGCGGGTGACGAAGCGGCGGAAATCCTTGACCGCGCTCATGAGGAAGATTCGGGAACGGCGGTGAAACGGCTCTTCCGGCCGCACGCCGAAGCTCATCGCGCCTGGGTCACCGCCGCCCGCGGTGACGTGCGGGGCGCCGCGGAGATCGCGCTCGCCGGCGCGGCGCTCGCCAGGGAGGTCGGAATTCCGTGCATGGAAGCGGTCGTGCTGTACGAGGCCGCGCGGTTCGGTGCGGCGAGGCAAGTGGAGAAGCGCCTGACGGTACTCGCTGAGATTGTCGAAGGCGGCCTTGCCGTCGCCTACCGTGACGCCGCCGCCGCGCTGGCCGCGGGCGACGAACCCGGTCTGCTCGCCGCGGCGGACGCGTTCGCCGCGCTGCCCGCTCCCCTGCTCGCCGCAGAGATGCTGACAGCGGCCGGGCGAGTGGCCCAGGCCGCGGGGTATTCACGGCGAGCGGGTGCCGCCCTCGCGAGGGCACGGGAACTGGCACGACGCAGCCCGACCGCGCGGACACCGGGGCTCCTCGGGGTCGAGGGCACCCAGCAGCTCACCCCGAGGGAGCGCGAGATCGCCCGGCTGGCCGCGAGGCAGGCGACGAGCCCGGAGATCGCGCGCCGGTTGCGGTTGTCCGTCCGGACCGTGGACAACCATCTGGCCCATGTGTACGACAAACTCGGTATTTCCGGCAGGATCGAACTCGCCACGCTGTTCCGGTGAGCGCCTAGGCGGCCGGGGTGATCAGGCCGTATCGGCCGTCATACCGACGATAGAGCACGTTGCCCCGGGCGCGTTCGAGATCGAGGAAGAAGAGGAACGGCAGACCGAGCATGCCGAGCCGATCCACCGCGTCCTCCGTCGTCAGGACCGGCGCCGGTTGCCCGCTGACGGTCACCGCGAGCGTGAACGGGCTGAGCCGATGCGGTCCCGGCGGCGTCGACTGCGCCAACCGGTGCAGGGTGGGGCCGGCGTGGTAAAGCACGCTGTCCTGCCCTGTCCCTGATTCCGTGAACAGATGGAAGTCGTAGTCCAGGAGGTGCATCTCGAAGAACGCGTCGTCCACAGTGGAGCGAGCGAGTGAGCAGGACTTGTGCCGGACGATCTCCCGCACGCCCTCCGGCCAGGGGACCGTCCCGCCGGCTGGGAGATCGTGCCGCCATTCGTCAGGGTCGACACCCGGCCGCCGTCCGCGCCTGGCCTCCCAGTGGAGCACGCTCCGTTCCAGCTGGCGTCGCAACTTCGCGTCCAAGCGGTCGATCGCCTCTTCGGCGGTCGGCGCGGCGACCTGGGCTCGCAGCCGCCGCCCGCTCACGTCGAGGTTCGCCTGGGCGACCACTGGCGGATTCCCGTACTCGCTCAGCCGAACCGACGCGGCGAGCACGGGACGATGGGCGAGTCCGAAAAGCCGTTTCACCTTCCGCCCGGCACGTTCGGCGAGGACGGGCGGAAGGTCACCGCGCACCGTCACCTGCACATCCGGCGTCACCTTGATCCCGGTCATCTTCGTTCTCCCTTCACCGAAAGCGGTTCCTCGTCGCGGATACCGAACGCGGGAACCACCCCCGGACGGACGACGGCGATCGGGCACGGCGCGCGCCCTGACGAGCCCTGATCGACCGAGCCGAGCAGGAGTCCGCCGAACCCGCTGTCGCCACGCGTCCCGACCACGATCAGCCCGGCTCGCTCGCCGTATTCCATCAACACGCGGCCAGGACGCCCCTTGACCACGAGACACTCCGACACGACGTGCGGGAACTCCGCGGCGACACGGTCGATGTGCTTTTCCAGGGAGCGCAGGAAGAACTCGCGCGCGCCGCCCGAACCGCCGGGATCGATCTCGCGCCAGGTCTTGAGCACGGTCACCGGCACGCCGAGCGTCGAAGCCTCCAGGAACGCGAAGCGCACGGCGGCGGCCGAGCCGCCCCAGTCGTCCACGCCGACCAGTACCGGCCCCGACCTGGTCCGATCGCCTCGGACGACGATGACCGGGCAGTGACCGTGGACCGCGAGCGCGAGCCCCGACGATCCCAGCAGCAACCGGCCGCCACCGGCGATCCCGCGTGACCCCAGCACCACCACCGCCGCCCGCCACGACTCGTCGACGAGCAGGGCTCGCGGGTCCCCGGTCCTGGTCTCGGCTTCGATCTCCAGCGTCGGCTCCGACGTCCGGGCCACCTCGGCCGCGATCTCCAGTCTTCTGGTACCGGTCGCCCACATGGCCTCGCGCACCTCGGCCGCGGTGACCTCCAGGTTGGGATAGTCGTGACCCGGCGGGACACAGGCGTGGACCAGCCGCAACGGCCGTTCGCTCCGGACGGCTTCGCCCGCCGCCCAGCGCACCGCCCGCAGCGCGGCTTCGGAGCCGTCGACTCCCGTCATGACGGGTTCACGCTTGCCCACCATCACCACCGCTTTCCGGTCAGCCGATCTTCGGGGCCGCTACGAACCTTCTGCCGAGCGCCGCACCCCACTCGCGGGCGCGTTCCACTTCACCGGTGCGCAGCACCGTCCGTTGTCCGTCCATCTCGACGAAGAAACTCTCCGCGGGCACCAGCGGCACGAAGCCGAGCCGCCGCAACCTGCGCGCGGCGGTGACCGCGGCGGATCCGGTGAGCCAGCGGGGCTTTCCCAGCCGGGTGTCGAAGGTCGCGACCGGCCTGCCGCCGGACACCCGGTTCAGGGTGCCGAGCCGCTCGCGGAGACCCGTACTCGAGCGCACGTCGTCCTCCGCCTGCCTTCCCGCCTCGTTCCGGCTCGACGGCCACGACAGCCCGTGCACGTGAGTCGGCCCACCGGCGACCAGCAGGTCGGTGTCCGGCGCGGACCGGGCGTCGTCGACGTTGACCACGGACACCTCCGCGAACGGCATGAGCCCGTCCCCCACGGCCTTCGCCACGCGTTCGGTGTTCCCGAACATCGACTCGTACACCAGCATCACGCGCATCAGCGTTCTCCTCCTCGGCACGGAGCGGACAGCTCGACGATCCGGGTTTCCGCGCCGCGTGGACAGGAACGAAGGGCCCTGCGAGGCGGGTCCTCCGGCCCTCCTCGGCGTCACGGGTCGCAATACGAACCTGAGGGACCTCTCGCTCAAAAGCCGCGCCCGAGTACTTCGTCGACCGCGCGGCGAGGACTGGAAGACACCGACCCGGAGGGGTGGCCGAACCGCATGAGCGCCTGCGGGAAACCGGCCAGTTCGAGGTCTTCGCACAACGCGGAACGGACCTCGGGCAGGTGCAACGGCTGAGTCAGGACCGAGCCGACGAGACCACCGTCGACCGCGGCGAGCCAGGTGGTCTGCACCGCGTGACCGGCCGCCAGATGGTCGTACCGGGTGTCGTCGAGGGTCAAGAACACGAGCAGCGTCTCTTCGGCCAGCCGTCGCATCAGGACCGCGTTGTCCGGCAGTGCCGTGGACGGCCGGACCAGCCCCGCCCACGGCAACGACCCCGGCGGGAGTGCCGTCGCGGCGAGGCCCACACCGTGTCGATGGGAGACCTCGTCGCGGATCGTCCACAAGGCGAGCTCGCGCTGATACCCGTGGTCGTGCTGGTGGGCTTCCGCCGCGAATTCGAGCAGCTCGGCGACGCGGGTCAGTTCGAGTTCGTCGCGGATCGGCTTGGCTTCGACGCCCGCCGAAGAGGCGGCGACCACCAGCTCACCGATCCGTTGAGGCGAGACCGGCAGTCCGGAGAAGCGCCTTCGATAGCTGCGCCGCCGCTCGATGGCCGAGTACCGGTGCAAGTCGTCGGCCGAAGGCAGCGCCCGCTCTCCCGGCGCGAGCGAGGCGACCACTTCCGGGCGTTCCGGGTCGGGGAAGGTCTCCGTGCGTGGCCCGTACCCGAGCACGCGGATGGCGATTTCCAGATTCGCGAGCGCGGCGCCGCAGGAGATCACGCGGTCGCGGCCCAGCGGATCGTGTTCCGGGAGAAGCAGGTCCCGTCGCTCGACCAGCAGCAGCCGGTCCCGCTCGAACTCCAGGAGCCACGGCTGGGTGTTGTGCACCGAAGGCGCCCGCAGCAAGGTCCGCGCCAGTACCTCGGTCTCCGCCGTGGACCAGACCTCTCGCTGCTTTCGCCGCATCATGTTCCCGTCCTCCGCGCTCGTGCCGTGCCGGGACCCCACCGTGCGCCGAGCCGGGGGTCCGTGCGCAGGTGCGGAGGGCTCGGATCGGCGGGACCTAAGCCCCGGCCTCGAACCGCGGCGCTGTCCGGTGAGGGACCAAAGCCCTTCCACGGCAGGACGTCCAGACCGGTGTGTCACCACGGCCGCCGGAGTACGTTCGGCACACGGCCAGGACCCTGCGGCAGGAGGACGAGCCATGACGATCAAGGTGTTCCTGGTCGACGATCACGAAATCGTCAGGCGCGGCCTCTTCGATCTGCTCGGCAGCGAGCCGGACATCGAGATCTCCGGAGAAGCCGCGTCGGTCTCGGAGGCCCTCACCCGGATCCCCGCGAGCGACACCGACATTGCGGTGCTGGACGTCCGCCTCCCGGACGGCACCGGCATCGAACTGTGCCGCGAACTGCTCTCCACCGGGACTCGTCTGCGCTGCCTGATGCTCACGTCCTACGCCGACGACGAAGCCCTCTTCACCGCGATCATGGCGGGCGCGTCCGGATTCGTCCTGAAGCAGGTGCTCGGCAACGACCTCGTCTCCGCGATCAGGACCATCGCCGACGGCGGCTCACTGCTCGACAGCCGCACCACGGCGGCGCTGATGAATCGCATCCGCCGGGAGAACGACCGCGAGGATCCGATCGCCGGGTTGTCCGAGCAGGAACGAGCGGTCTTCGAACTCATCGGTGAGGGCCTCACCAACCGCGAGATCGGCGACCGGCTCTTCCTGGCGGAAAAGACCATCAAGAACTACGTCTCCCGGATCCTCGGCAAACTCGGCATCCAGCGCCGGACACAGGCCGCCGTACTGGCGACAGAGCTCAAGAAGGAGGACCGGATCCCGCTGTTCGGTGATCACTAGGCCCGGTCACCGCGGGACAGCGGGACCCGCCACACGATCCTGGTCCCGCCGCCCGCGCGGTCGGTGAACTCGGCATGTCCCCCGCACCGTTCGGCTCGTTGCGAAAGGTTGTCGAGCCCGCTGCGCCTACCGGTCGACGGCAGTCCGACGCCGTTGTCGCTGACCTCGATGGCGAGTTCGGTATCGGCCTCGACGGTCACCGAGATCTCGTCCGCGCCGGAATGCCGGATGGCGTTGCTCAGCGCCTCCCGGACGACGGCTTCGGCGTGCTCGTACAACTCGGCCGGGACGAGCGTGTCCACTGCGCCGGCGATCCGGACCGACGGGGTCACCGCCGGAGCCGTCGTCAGCTCGGTGACGACGTCCAGCAGCCGTCGGCGCAGGCTGGTCGCCTCGTCGGCTCCCGCGGTGTGCAGGTCGAAGATCGAGGTCCTGATCTCGCGGACGGTCCGGTCGAGCTGCTCGACGGCTTGGGTGACCCGGTTGCGGGCGAAGTCGTCCGGCACCCTCGGCAGGATGCTCTGCAAGCTCATGCCGGTGGCGAAAAGCCGTTGGATGACGTGATCGTGGAGGTCCTGCGCGATCCGGTCACGGTCGGCGAGCACGTCCAGCAAGCGCTGGTTGCGCTGCTTCTCCGCGAATTCGAGTGCCACCGCGGCCTGGTCGCCGAAGGAGGACAGCATCGGGATCTGGTCGGCCTTGAACTGCTGGGTGCCCTTCTCCCGGCTGGCGACCAGTACGCCGCCGACGCCCGCCGCGCTGGTCAGCGGCGCCACCACCCCGGGGCCGGAAAGAGCCTTGTCGCCCGAGGTGAAGACCGTACCGAGGTCCGCGATGAGACAGGCAGGCCCGTCATCGAACACCTCGTCGAGCAACGGATGCTCGCCCGAGATCGACTTCCCTTGCAGGAAAGCATGCCGTTCGCCGGAGACCGCGGTCACCGTCAGCGGTCGCGTTCCCTCCGGCCCGTCCTCGGCCAGCAGGATCATCACCTCGTCGGCCCCGGCCAGTTCCCGGACGCTCCGGACGATCAGGCCCAGCGTTTCGATCACCGAAGCACCGCCGAGCAGCTCGCCGTTGACCTTCGCCACCGCCTCCAGCCACCGTTCCCTCGTCCGTGAGCGCTCGAACAGCCGGGCGTTGTCGATGGCCACGCCCGCGGCGGCGGCGAGCGCCTGCAGCACGACCTCGTCGTCCGCGGTGAACTCGGCGGCTCCGCGTTTCTCGGTCAGATACAGGTTCCCGAACACCTCGTCCCTCACTCGGACCGGAACCCCGACGAAACTGTGCATGGGCGGATGGTTGGCGGGAAAGCCGACCGAGGCCGGATGCGCCGACAGATCCGGGACCCGGACCGGATGCGGCTCTTCGATGAGCAGGCCGAGCAGCCCTCTTCCCTCGGGCAGATGTCCCATCGTCGCCCGGATCTCCGGCTCGATGCCCACGTACACGAACTGCGAGAGCCCGTCCTCGTCACCGACCACGCCCAGCGCGCCGTACTGGGCGTCGACCAGTTCCACGGCGGCCTGGACGATGCGCTGCAAGGTCGAATCGAGTTCGAGCCCGGTTCCCACCGCGAGGACCGCGTCGAGCAGCCCCTGCAGCCTGTCCCGGGTCTTGACGATCTCCGAGAGCCGCTCCTGGACCTCGTGCAGCAACTCGTCCAGCCGGAGCCCGGTCAGTACCGCCGCGCTGGGCGGCCGGCTGCCAGCCGGTCGCGGCTCGGCCGACATCGCCGCCTCCTTCCGCTAGGGAATGACGACTCGTTCATCGTCAGGACCGGCCTCAGCGTTCCACTCAGCGGACCCGCTGCCAAGACATGTCGCGATCTCCGCGCAGGGACGACCCGGCCGGACGCACCGGCCACGGCCGGAATGCGCCCGAGTCACCCAGCCGGATAGCCCAAACGCATGATCGAGCCGGTCCTCTGTGGACGGTGGCCGATCGGGGCCGAAGAAGACAGCGATGACAAGATGACAGCCGGGTGTTCACCCGGTCAGTCCACCTTTCGCCGCCGCGCACCCGGAACGCATTAAGCTGCGCATTCGTGCCCAGCCCCGTCCACCACCCAGGCGGTAGCGATGCTCGAGCGAACCGGCTACACCGCGATCGACCTGCGGCCGCTGACCGGCGGCGAGGGCACCAGCGCGTACTCGGTCAGTGACACCGAATTCGTCGTCGGCGAGTCAGGCTCCACACCGGCCCGTTGGAACCGCGAGGGTGTCCCGTCCGCCTTGGCCGTTCTCGACGGCTACTCGGGCGGCCGTGCCTGCGGTGTCAACAAAACCGGAGTCACCGCGGGAATCCTTCACGACGGCGAGCACCTCCTCCCGGTGCGCTGGGATCCCGCCGGTGGCGTCCAGCGTCTCGACCTGCCCGATGGCACGATCTCGGGCGCGGTGAACCGGATCAACGACCGAGGCTCGATGCTGGGCGGCGCGATGGAACCCGGCTATCGCTGGCGCGCGGTCCGGTGGACTCCGGACAGTCGTCTCGCGGAGCTCGAACCGTTGACGGCCGACGGCGAGACCCAGGCGCACGACCTGAACGAGCTGGACGAGGTCGCCGGGACAGCCAAGGACGGCTCGGGTGCCCGCACCGCGGTGCGCTGGAGCCGTACGGGAGAGGTCAGCAGGTTGCCCTCGCCACGTCGCGCGACCGCCCACTGCATCAACGACCAGGGTGTGGTGGCCGCCGACGGAGTGTCGTGGAACCGCGACGGCCAGGCCACGCTCTTGACCGGCGGCCCGGTCTTCCGGACCGGGCAGACGCTGAAACTCACCAATGACGGAGCGACGATCGGCTGGGGCGCGACGACGGACGGGCAGCAGATCGGCATCCGCTGGAACTGGTCGGGTGAACCCACCGTGCTGCCTCCGCTGCCGCCCGACACCACCAGTACCTGCTTCGACATCGACGACGCGGGCGTGGTCGTCGGCGAGTCGGCCGGCGGCACGAAGGTGCGTCCGGTCTGGTGGGACGAGGACGCGACACCGCACCCGCTGCCCTCACCGGCCGGCCTCGACGCCATCGTGGCTCAGCACATCACGATGACGGGCAACGTCATCATCGGCTACGGCTACGACCCCGCTGAAGCCACCTATCGCGGGATCGCCTGGTACCGCACCTGAGTCCTGGCCCTCGCCGAGATCCGGCGCGCCGGATCTCGGGGCCATCGCGGATCGCGGTCACCGAAGCCCCCGCGCCCAGGTGACAGCACAGCAAACGTGGCGCGGTGCACCGCGTGACGGGAGGGAGAGTGGCGTGGAACGACGCGACCGCCGTGATCCCGTCGAGCCGTTCCGGGCCGGTTCGCGAAGCACCGTGCACGAACCGGATCGCGACAGTGTCCACTGTGGACACTCGTTCGCGCGCCTGGGCCACCACGGTGGTGTCGTCGCCGATTTCGGGCGACGACCACGCTGTCCAGCCGACGTCCGGGAATCGGCAGCGGTCACCGGGTGCGCCTCGGCCGGACCACCATCACCGGGCATTCGGCGTGATGGGCCAGTGCTTGGCTGGTCGAGCCGAGCAGGAGGCCGGTGAATCCACCGCGACCGCGGCTGCCCACCACCACCAGTTGCGCTTTCGCGCTCCATTCCAGCAGGACCTGTCTCGGCCGGTCACGCACGAGTGAGCGTTCTACCGCGACGTCCGGGTACTTCTCCTGCCAGCCCGCCAGGCGCTGCGCGAGCAGCCTGCGTTCGTCGTCCTCGATGGACTCCCATTGGGTGACCAGCCGCGCCATGCCGTAGACGTCGTCGTAGGTGACGTCCGACCAGGCGTGCACCGCGACCAACGACGCGTTCCGGCGTGAAGCTTCTTCGAACGCGGCCTCCAAGGCCTGTTCGCTCAGCGGGCTCCCGTCGACGCCGACGACCACCGGCCCGGCATCGGGATAGTTCGCCGTGCCCTTTCGGCCCCGGAGCACGACCACCGGACAATACGCGTGCGCGATGATCGCCGACGCCGTCGAACCGATGGTCATCTCCCCGAAGAAGCCCTTGCCCGTGCCGCCGATCACCACCATCGCCGCCGACTTCGACACGTCTGCCAGGACCGCGACCGGAGAACCCGTGGGCATGAGGGTGTCCACCCGGACGCCGGGAGCCGCCGTCCCTGCCTCTTCCACCGCTTCGTCGAGGATTCGCCGCCCGTCCGCGGCTAGCACGTCGAACCACGGCGCGGGGCCGGCGAGCCCACCACCGTAGGCCCGCTGCTCCACGTGGAGGGCATGCACGATCAGCAGTCCCAGACCCCGTTCGGCGGCGCGGGTCGCCGCCCATCGAGCGGCCGCGCGTCCCGGCTCCGCCCCGTCCACCCCGACGACGATCCTGTTCAGCGCGGCTGTCATTCCTCGCCCTCCTGGTAAGTCACCTTCGCTTGTACGACACCGGGAATCCCTTCGGCGATGACCTTCGCCACGTGGTGGCCGGTGTCGTTCCCGTATCGGTCACCGATGCTGACCAGCCCGTCCTGGACCTCCACCGTCCATCGGCCGGGCCCGCCGTAGATCGCGAGGTGATGCCGGACGTCGGCGGCGATCGCGTCGTCGGCCCGGGCGAACGCGCGGACGAAATCGCCCCGCGTGAGGATGCCCACCACCTTCGCACCGTCCACGATGGGTATCGCGCGGATCTTGCCGTCGAGCAGCGCTCTGCCGACGTCCGCGAGATCCGCCCCGGCGCTCATCCCGGTGACGGGCGTCGTCATCACCTCGGCCACGGTGACTCCCGGCGTCGTCTGGCCCGCCGGGTGCCGCGCCGACCGGATGTCCTCGGGGAACCGGTCCCGGATCAGGTCCGCCTCGGTCACGATGCCGATCAAGTGATCGTCGTCGTTCACCACCGGAAGAGCGGTGAAGCCGTGTTCGGTCAGCAGTCCGGCGGCGCGCTTGGCGGTCATCTCCGGTGCGACGGTGACGACCGGCCTCGTCATCAGGTCTCTTGCCCGCATGTCGCCTCCCGTCTCACGGTCGCGTGCCGCCATCGGCCTCACTCGGCACCGCGGGCCGGATGACGGCGACAGGACATTCCGAATGGGCGACCAGCGCCTGGCTCGTCGAGCCGAGGAGCATGCCTTCGAACCCGCCTCGTCCCCGGCAGCCGACCACGACCAGGCGTGCCCGGGTGCCGAACTCGAGCAGGGTGCGGATGGGGCGCCCCCGGCGCACGACGACCTCGACCGGAACGTCCGGGTACTTGTCCTGCCAGGGAGCCACTTGCTCCTCGACCGACTTCCACTCGTCCGCCTCGATTTCCACGGCGTCGACGTCGAGGAGATGCGGCCGGAGCGCACCGTGGTCCAGCACTTCGGACCAGGTCCGGACAACGGTCAAGCCGCTGTCCCGCAACCTCGCTTCGTCGAAGCCGAACCCGAGGGCGGCTTCGCTGGTGGGAGATCCGTCGGTACCCACGACGATCCGGCCCTCGTCGGGCAGCGGGCCGTCGGGCCGCCGTCCGCGAGCCACCACGATCGGGCAATGGCCGTGTCGGGCGAGCGAGACCGCCGTGGAGCCGATCAACGGTCCGGTGAATCCGCCCAAACCTCGTGACCCCAACACCACTATCGCCGCCGTCGTCGACTCCTGGATCAGCGCGGGAACGGCGCTCCACTCCCGGACCGCGGTCTCGACGACCAGCTTCGGAAACCGGCTCAGGACCCCGTCCCGGGCCCGGGCGATCCACTCTTGGCCCTGATGTGCGAACCCCGCGCGGATCGTTTCTTCCGGGGGAAGGATCCCCGGCATCTTCGCGACCGGTACCCGGTAGACATGGACGAGCCGTAGCGGCACTCCTCGTCGTGAAGCGTCGTCCGCCGCCCACGACGCCGCCGTCCTCGCGGACCGGGAACCGTCGATCCCGGCGACGATCGTCCCGTCCGTGGCGACCGGCATCCCTGCTCCTCTCGTCGTGTTTCGACGGCCTCAGTCTCGAACGAGGGGTCGATCTGATCGCAGAGGATGAAGTCCCGCGGCCCTTGGCCGTCCGTCCCGTTCCCTTGGCGGTCCAGCCCGGGACGAAAGGGCGAAAGTCCCTATCGTCGGGATTCAGCCCGGAAAGCGGGCCCGGTGGTGATGGAGGTCTTCGAGGGCGTCGAGGGTGGCCGTCCGGCGGTACCAGTGCAGCCAGGTCGCCGTCTGGTACGCGATCCGGGACAGTTCGTCGCGAGTCGCCTTCGACGGTCCTTGCCCGGGGCGGTGATAGTGAACGGAAACCACGCCTTCACATCCGTCCGGACCGCACAAGGGCAGGCTGTACACGGCCCGGACCTTCTCCGCGACGAGGGCTTCGAGCGCCGGCCGATCGAAAATGCCGGACTTGGTGACTTCGGCGACCGTGATCGGTTCACGCACCCGCATGGCGATACCGCACGCGGTGGCATCACCCTCGACATGGGCGAAGTGCTGGAAGAACTCGGCGGAGAATCCTTCGGCACGTTCCAGTTTCAGGCCCGTCCGGTTCTTGGTCACCGATTGGATGTCGCCCTGGGCGGTTTGGGCCCGGTCGGTCACGCGGTCCAAGGCCGCCCACAGCAGTCCCGCCGGCCGGATCGTGGACGTGGCGGGCAGGAAATCGAGTTCCGGCGCGCTCCGCCAGACCCGTGGCGGAAACCAAGGGCCTTCCCGCCACGGGCGAGGCGCGACGATCAACGCCCTGGCCAGCGCGTTCGGGCCCACGTGGTGACGGAGCGCGGCGGTTCGCAGCGCGTGGATCGCCGTCGTGGCATCGGCCAGTTCGTACCGGGCCATCAGCACGCCGGCCGCGTGCTCCAAGGTCGCCCGGTCACGCAAATGCCTAAGAAGGGCATCAATGTCGATCGGCTGCCCGTGCACGGCAGTCGATATCCGCTGGGTCCCCTTGTCGCCCGACATCACTCCAGGCGGTTCGCTGTCGCGCGGCATCCAGGCGGCAGCCGCATCGAGACACGCCACGGATCCACTATCCGCTCTCCCTTATCAGCGGACAAGATGGTTTTCCCTGCGAAGGCATCACAAGCTCAGCCGACCGGTGAGGGGATGCTCAACCTCCCGTCGTGGACTTCGGCGATCCGGTCCACCGCGGCCAGGTGGGCTCGGTCGTGGGTGACCAGGACGGTGGCGGTCGCGCGTTCGTGGGTGAGGCGGGTGATCAGGTCGACGATCGTGGCACCGCGATCGTGGTCGAGGGCGCTCGTCGGTTCGTCGATCAGCAGCACGGTGGGCTCGTTCATCAGCGCGCGGGCGATGTTCACCCGCTGCCGTTGACCGCCGGAGAGCTGATGCGGACGTCGTCCTGCCTGCGGCGCCAGCCCGACGGCGTCAAGGAGTTCCATGGCCGCGCCACGGGCTTTGGCCGGAGAACGGCCGTCGATCCGGGCCATGACCTGGAGTTGTTCGACGGCGGTGAGCGAGGGCAGCAGATTGGGCTGCTGGAACACGATTCCGATCTTGCGACGCCTCAGTTCGGTGAGTTCGCCACGGGTCAGGCCGGTGGTCACAGTGCCGTCGACGGTGACGGCCCCGTCGTCCGGGCTGATGAGGGTGGCGGCGACGGCGAGCAGGCTGGATTTGCCGGAGCCGGACGGTCCGGCGACCGCGGTGAGCCCACCCGCCGGAACATCCAGGGTGACGTCGTCAAGAGCGGTGAGGCGGGCGTCGCCGTCGGGATAGGTGAGGGTGACGCCGGTCAGGTTCAAACTCATCGGGCACTCCCCAGTGCGGTCAGCGGGTCGACGGAGGTGATGCGGCGAACGGAAAGGGCGGCCCCCAGCGCGCCGAGCAGGATCATGACGGCGGCCGGGACGAGCACGGTGGCAGGAGTCAGCAGAAAGGGCACCGCGGAGCCGGCGACCAGGGCACCGAGGCCGACGGCCAGTCCGGTCCCGACGGCGGTGCCGCCGACGAGAAGCACGACAGCCTGGCCGAGCGCGTCCTTCAGCAGGAACCCGGTACTGGCCCCCAGCGCCTTGAGCACGGCGATGTCACCGGCACGCTGGATGGTCCAGACAGTGAAGAAGGCGCCGATCACGAGAGCCGAGATGGCGAACAGGAAGCCTCGCATCAGTTGCAGCGAACCGTTTTCTGAGGTGTAGGAGCCGATCGCGGACAACGAGTCGTTCTTCGAAACCGTCTTCGTGCCCAAGGCACTGTCAGTGGCCGCGACGTCGACGTCGGCGCCGGTGGTCAGCGCGAGCACGGTCGCGCTCTGCGCGCCGCCCGCGGGTGGCACCGTCCTCGCCCAGACTCCGAGGCTCGCCCAGACCACCGGCGTGTGGCTGAACCAGGCGTCCCCCGACACCGCGGCGACCGTCAGTGGACGTCCGGCCACCGACAAGGTGTCTCCGGTCCGGACGCCCAGGTCATCGGCCGCGGACGTGGACAGCACCACCGAGTCGTCCCTGATCGCGCCGCTGTCCGGAGCGAGCGCCGAACCGGGCGGGACGCCGAACACGGAGATCCCGGCGCTGCGGTTTCCCGCAGTGGCCTTGGTGGTGGCGATGCCCAGCGGCTCGGCATCGGTGACACCCGGGGTATCGGCCCACTGCCGCCGCTGTGTCTCGGTGAGAGCGGAATTGGCATAGGAGAGGTTCTGTCCGTCGCCAGGAGCGGCGAAGACGATCTTGTCCGCGGGCAGGCCGGTGATCGCGGAGATGTTCTGCTCGCCCAGCCCGGCGGTGAGCCCGGACAACAGGCCGACCAACAGGGTGATCAGCACGACTACGGCACCCATCAGGGCGAATCGCCCTTTGGCGAATCTCAGGTCTCTCCAGGCGACGAACACGGCTCTGGTCTGTCCTTTCCGGCGGGTGGCTGGTACCTCTCCACGATCGCCGCCTGCCCGGGCGAGGACATCTGGCCGGAGACCACACTTCGCGGGCCGGAAGACGGCACGCCGCCTCTACCTTTGGATAGAGGCGCTCCCCGATCCGGCTACGTAGCCTGGACGCATTGTGATCACCGCGCCCGTTTTGACCCCGACCAGCAAGCTGCTGACCTGGTGTCTGCACCTGCTGCTCTTCGCTCTGCTCGCGCTGGCGGCCGTGCGGGCGGTGGCGGCAGGCTCGCCCCGGGCGGCGGCGGTGGTCGCGATGGCGGTGGTCTGCGGTGCGGTGTACGCGGCCGGCCCGCTTCTGCCCCACATCAGGGCGTCAGTGCGAGCCGCCGCGTGGTGGTTGCTCGCGGTGGGCGTCGCGTGGGTGGCCCTGCTGGTGCTGACCGCGGACGGCGTGTGGGTCGCCTTCCCGTTGTACTTCCTGCAACTGCACCTGCTGCCACGCCGCCATGGCCTGTTCGCGGTGATCGCGACCGCGCTGGCGGCGATCACCGCGTTCGCCGTCCATCAGGGTGCCTTCGTCCCGGCGGCGGCGATCGGCCCGGCGCTCGGCGCCGCCGTCGCGGTCGCCGTCGTCTGGGGTTATCAGGCGTTGTACCGCGAAAGCGAACGTCGCCGGAACCTGATCAAAAAGCTCACCGAGACCCGGGTGGATCTCGCCGAGGCTCAGCACGAAGCGGGGGTGCTCGCCGAGCGGGAGCGGCTGGCCCACGAGATCCACGACACCCTCGCCCAGGGGCTGTCGAGTATCCAGCTCCTGCTGGTCGCCGCCGAAAGGACGCTTCCCGAAAACGCAGGGAACGCCGCCCGTTACGTCGAGCAAGCCCGCCAGGCGGCCGCGGACAACCTCGCCGAAGCCCGCCGTTTCGTCGTCGCCCTGTCCCCTCCCGCGCTCGACGACTCCACGTTGGCCGACGCACTGAAACGCCTGTGCGCCACCACCACCGCCCGGCACCGGATCACCGCGAGTTTCCATCTCTCCGGCACTCCCGTGCCGCTGCCGACCACGCACGAGGTCGCGTTGCTGCGCATCGGCCAGGCGGCTCTCGCGAACACCGTCCGGCACGCCGAGGCGTCCACCGCCGAGGTCTCGTTGAGCTATCTGGACAAGCACGTCGCCCTCGTCGTCGCCGACGACGGGATCGGCTTCGATCCCGGGCACAGCGGCTTCGGCTTGACCGCGATGCGCTCCCGGGCCGAGGCCCTCAACGGAACCCTGAGCGTCGGTTCGGCCGCCGGCCACGGCACCACATTGTCCGTGCGGTTGCCCGTCGAACCCAAGGAACGCCCGTGACCGAGCCCCCGATCCGTCTCCTGCTGGCCGACGACCACCCCATCGTCCGGGCGGGACTGCGCGCCGTGCTGGAAACCGAACCCGGCCTCGTCGTCACGGCCGAAGCCGCGACAGCGGAGGACGCGGTGGCCCGCGCCGCGGAAGGCGACATCGACGTCGTGCTGATGGATCTGCGCTTCGGCCCCGGAATGACCGGAGCCGAAGCGACCGCGGCGATCACGGCGAGGCCGGACGCACCCCGGGTTCTGATCGTCACCACCTACGACACCGACGCCGACACCCTGCCCGCCATCGAAGCCGGAGCCACCGGCTATCTCCTGAAGGACGCGCCTCCCGAAGACCTGGCGGCCGCCGTGCGCACCGCCGCGGCGGGGCGCACCACGCTGGCACCGACCGTCGCCGACCGGCTCATGAGCCGTATGCGCATGCCCACCACGGCATTGACCCGGCGCGAGATCGAAGTGCTGGTCCTGGTGGCCGACGGCCTGTCCAACCGGGCGATCGCCGACAAGCTCCACCTGACCGAGGGCACCGTGAAATCCCATCTGGCCCGCAGCTACACCAAACTCGGGGTCGACTCACGCACCGCCGCCGTCGCCACCGCGACCGACCTCGGTCTCATCCGCCGCTGACGGCTCTCGTATTCGGGCGGTGAGGCGAATACGGCAGGATCGATCCTGCTGAGCATGCCTTCTTCGCTGCCTGAGGGCATGGTTCCGGACTGGCCGGCGAGCAGTCGCACCCCGAGTGTCCACAGCGGACCTTCAGCGACGGTTGAGCCTCCGATTTATGGGGTTTCGGGACGTCTGAGGTTCCGAAAAGTGGCTTGCACGAAGCTAGATCCTGCCGGTACGCATCGGGCCAACGGCTCGTGAGTGGTGATTCGGGCTAATGAGGGGTGGGGGTGTGGTGGTATACATCGGCATATTTATGAAGTTTTTAAAAACCCCCCCCAAAACAACCGGGGCGCCCGAGATGTAGAG
>NZ_JBHXJK010000057.1:0-5272 GCF_042723255.1 Amycolatopsis thailandensis | reverse complement strand
CGCCGCGCCCCCTCCGCGGGCGTGGTCATCCGGGGAAAAGCGGGGGGGGGGTGTGTGCCCACCCGGGCCCGTTGATCCCCTAGTCACCCACACACCCCCTCAAGCCTCTCGGGCCACCTTGCTGTGCTGACCGGTCCGCTCATCCGGGACTGTGTGGATTTCTGGTCGTCCAACGCACCGAAATCCACACAGTCGGCGCCCGAGGTCTGGTCGCGCGAAGTCACTGGCCCGTTCCGCGACACTCCACGTTTGCCCTACCCGTCGACAGGCAGCCTGTCACTCGGAAGGCGTCACCCGGCGAGCACGCCGCTGACCTCGTTCGGCGTACCCGGAAGCGCGCCGGTCACGGTCTTGGTGCCGGAGGCGAGATCGACCGCGTGGATCTCCTTCTTGCCGGGATCGGTCACGTAGGCCGTCCCGCCCCGGACGAAGATCGCCGGGCGCGGCTGCTGCCACTCGAGCGGTTCCTGCCACGAACCGAGTACGGCGATCTTCCGCGTCACCACACCCGAAACCGGGTCGATCACATAGATCTGGCCGTCGGTGCCCAGCACCAACGCCTCGCCTTGAGGCCCACGGGCCAGCGACCGGAACGTGTAGCTGGTCCCGAGGTCGACGTGCTTGAACGTGGCCTTCTCCGTGTCGATCAGCGTGACACGGTTCGAGCGTTCGAGCTCGGCGTCCTTGTCGACCTTGTAGTCGCCCAAGGTGATCGGAGAGACGTCCGAGCCTGCCTGGTTGCCGATCCTCCCGTAGGCGTCCGGGCTGGTCACCTTGGTGATGACACCATCGCGGTAGATCAGCACACCGGTTTCGCAGCCGACCACGACCGCTTCGCCACGCGCGGCGGCTTCACCGTGCACGCCCGGGCACTGCTCGTTGCGCGCGATCTCCTTCTTGTCCTTGTCCAGCACTACGATCCCGGACCGCTTGTCCTTGTTCCCGACCGTGGTGACCAGTTCGCCGTTCGCGAGTTCGACGGCCACGCCGTGATGCGCTTCCGGCGTCTTGTGCTTCGGCGAAGGCAAGGCCGCGGTGCCGATCGTCTTCGGATCGAACACCGTCACCTCGCCAGTCCCGTCGGCGAACAGCACCGTCTTGCCGGCGTGCCGGACGACGTGTCCCGGCTTGCTGGCCTTCACCTCGTTGTCCGTCAGCACGGCGCCGACGGCGTCGAGCACGCGGAACCCGGTGGACGTCGAGACCATGAGATGCCGGTCGTTCCCGGCCGGATTGAGCCGGTTGAAGCCCTCCAGCGGGAGATTTTTCGCCACCTTCAAGGTCTTTCCGTCGAGCAGGAGGATTCCGCCGTCATAGGTGACGGCCACCGGGTCCGCGATGACGGGCGCCGCGTCCTTCCGGGCTTCCGCCGCGGGCTGCTCGGTCGCGCAGGCGGCGAGCGCGAGTGTGCTCACCGTCGTCGCCATCAGCGCGACGTATCGGGTGGTTCGTGCCATTTCCTTGTGCCTTTCGTCTGTTCCGGTCAGGAACGGGTCAAACCGGTGGTGATCGATTCGGTGTTGGCGCGCATCATTTCCAGGTAGGTGGCCGCGCCCTGGCCCGGTTCGCTGAGCGATTCCGAGAACAGCGGGGTCACCGCGACGTGCAGCCCGGCCTGTTCGGCCAGGACCCGTGCGAGCCGGTCCGGCTGCGAGGAATCGGCGAAGACGACCGGCACGCCAGCCGCGCGGACGACGTCGGCGAGTTCCTTCAGATCCGAGGAACTGGGCGAAGCGAGGGTGGTTCCGCCGGGAATCACCGCACCGACCACTTCGAACCCGTACCGCTGGGCCAGGTACCCGAACACGTGGTGATTGGTGACGAGTTTCCTGCGCTCGGGCGGGATCCCGCCGAACTTTCCGGTCATCATCTTGTCGAGTGCGTCGATCTCCCCGCGATAGCGTTCGGCGTTGGCCCGGATCACCGCTTCGTCGACGCCGCCGACGTGGGCGACCACCTCGTCGGCGATCGCCTTCACCACGTCGCGTACCCGGGCGGGATCCGTCCAGAAATGGGGATCCGGTTTGTTTCCCGAGTAGCTGATCGGATTCGCCCGGTCTCCCGCGGGCAGTGCCGGCACACCGTTCTCTTCGGCGGTGCGGACCGTGCGTAACATGCCCTCTTCGAGCCCGAGCCCGTTGTAGACGATCAGACCGGCGCGTTCGACCTGCGCCGCCTGCTGCGCGGAAATGCCGAAGGAATGCGGGTCGGCGTTCGGCTTCATCAGGACGGTCACCTCGGCCTGATCACCGACGACGGCGCGCGTGATGTCGCCGAGGATGTTCGTGGTCACGACGACCGAGGTGCTGTTTCCGCCACTTCCGGAGCATCCGGCCGCCGTCAGCAGCGCCGCGACGCACAGGGCGAGTACCCGCCGCCTCATCGGCCGGTCTCCACGACGTGGCCTGCCTTGCCGCCGACCTTCAACGTCCTGGCGCGACGAAGATTGTCGTTGTAGTCGATCTCGTACACGTCCGCGGAGAGCGGGTTGTTGACGTAGGCGCGGGTCGTGTCGACCTGGATGGAGACGCCGTCGGTCCCGGCCGCTTCCGGTGCCAGCAGCGGGATCGCCGCCTGTTCCTTTCCCGTGCCGTCGAAGGAACGCAGCGTTCCGTCCCGGGTCAAGGCCAGCAGCGAACCGCCCTCCCCCACGGCGTTCACCGCGGCGACCGGCCCGGTTTCGACGTGCTGCCAGCTGCGACGGCCGACATCGAGGAACCACACGGCCGTCTCCCCCGCCCGTGCCGCGAGCGTCGCGGCGCCCGGCCGGTGGAAGAAGGCGGTGGCGCGTTCCTGTGTCGTGACATCGCGCGGGTACGGGATCTTCGACCCCGTGAAAACACCGTCCTTTTCGGTCACGAGCAACGCGCCGTCCGCGCAACCGAACACGACCCCTCGCCGGGTCACCGCCTGCCCTTGCAAATCCGGACACGGCTCAGGGATCTCCGCCAAGGCCTTGCCCTGACGGTCGTGAACGCGCACTCCACGGGCCAGCGGCCGTCCGGCGTCCGCCACCGAAGCGAGGATGTGCCCGCCGTACGGAACCGCGACACCGGCGTGCGGGTCACGCGTGATCTTTCCCAGTTCGACCAAGGAGCCCTTGTCGAGCTGGGCCCGGTCGAGCAACGTCGTCGTACCGTCCGCATAGGACAGTGCCGAAACGGCGGGATCGCTGTACACCGAGGAAGGTTGTTTACCCGGCGCCATACCGACGTCCCGGACTTTGGCCCGGTAGTAGTGGACGTGGTCACCGTGGTCGACCATCCAGGCACCGCTGTCGATCACGCGGACCGTCCCGTCGCGCGCAGTCAGGTAGCCGAAGCGGCCGTCACCGGTCAGGGCATGCACTCCGTCGACTCGCCCGGTTTCGTGCACCTCCTCGGTGATCAGGTCCACCACACGCACGGCACCCGTTTCGGTGTCGGCGACGATCAGCCGCGACTGGGCCTCGGCCGCCTCTTCCGCACCTTCGACGTAGCCGTGCGGGACCCCCGCGGGCGCCTCCTTCGGCTGCTCCCCGCCGCACGCCGCCAAGGTCAGCGCCGCGACGACCGCCGTCACTGCTTTCAGTTTCATCGTGAGCTCTCGATCTCCGGTGTCAGGGGACGGAATCGCTGTCGTACGAACGACAAGAGGGCGGAAAGGAAGAACAACAGGACCGCGCCGGCGGCGATGGTCGCGCCCGCCGCGGTGCCCCAATGCCAGGACACGAGCAGGCCGCCGACCGTGGCGGCGATGCCGAGCAGCGCCGCGACGAGCATGATCGTGGTGATCCGCCGGGACCAGAACAACGCCGCCGCGGCAGGGGCGATGAGCAGCCCGAACACCAGCAGCGTCCCCACCACGCGGAACGACGCGACGATCGTCAGGGTGACCAGCCCGAGCAGCACCGCGTTGGCCAGGCGTGGCCGAAGACCCAGTGTGTGCGCCTTCCGGACGTCGAAGGTGAGCGCGGTGAACGAGCGATGCCCCAGCAGAGCGACCACTCCCACGACGACCAGGGTGATCACGAGACCGACCAGGTCACCGGAGCCGACGGCGAGCACGTCACCGAAGAGGAATCCGGTGAGATCGACCGCGAACGACCGTGAATGCGACACGATGATCACGCCGCTCGCGAGCATTCCGACGAAGAGCAGCCCGATCGTGGTGTCCTCGGACAGCCGCCGTGAACGTCCGAGGGCCGTGACGCCGAGCGCCATCACCCCGGCGCTGATCGCGGCGCCGATCAGCAGGTTCACGCCGGTCAGCGAGGCGATCGCCACGCCGGGCAGCATCCCGTGCGACATGGCGTCCCCGATGAAGGCCATGCCGCGCAACACCACCCAGGTCCCGACGACGGCGCACACCGCCGAAACGAGCACTCCCGCCACCAGCGCACGCTGCACGAACGACACCTCGAAGGGGATCAGCAACCACTCCACCCGTCACACTATAGTGGTAATGATTGTCATTATCTAAAGGAGGCTGGGCATGACCCCGGACACAGCGGCGCTCAAGATCGATCGCGCACACGCCCACTACGGGCCCCGTGAGGTGTTGCGCGGGATCACCGCCGAGTTGCCCTCGGCACGGCTCACCGCGATCGCCGGCCCGAACGGCGCCGGCAAGTCGTCACTGCTCAACCTCGTCGCCGGCGTACTGCCACCGACCAGCGGCTCGATGACCCGCCGCGACCCGGGCCGCGTCGCCTACGTGACCCAGCAGAGCGAGGTTTCCCAGTCGCTGCCGATCACCGTGCGCGCCACCGTCACGATGGGGCGCTGGGCGCACCGCGGGCACTGGCGACGACTGTCCAAGATGGACCGGAAGATCGTCGAAGAGTGCTTGGAGCGACTGGACATCACCTCGATAGCGGATCGGCTGATCGGCACCCTCTCCGGCGGGCAGCGGCAACGGGCACTGGTGGCGCAGGGATTGGCCCAGCGAGCCGGACTGCTGCTGCTCGACGAGCCGTCGGCAGGTCTGGATCTGCACGCCCGCGGCCTGATCGACGAAGCACTCCACACCACCCTCGCCGAGGGCACGACGGTCGTGCGCGTCACGCACGACCTCGAAGTGGCGGGCCGAGCCGATCACTGCCTTCTGCTCCAGGACGGGCGCCTCGTCGGGGACGGCCCTCCAACCTCGGTGCTGACACCGGAAAGCGTGTCCGCCGCCTGGGGCCTGCGAACCCGCATTTATTGAGGGGTAAGGCAAATGTGGCGTGTACCTGGCCTGCCCACCTGCCGGTTCGGGGTGTTGCGAAAGCCACGTTCGCAACGGTCAACGT
>NZ_JBHXJK010000056.1:0-53007 GCF_042723255.1 Amycolatopsis thailandensis | reverse complement strand
GATCCCGGGTGCCCCGAATGTGGCATTGGGGACACTCAATGTCCCCAATGCCACATTCGGCGCACGCCCCAACGACACGACCCCTTGCGCCCGGCCCGCCGAGTGTCATGAAAGGGGCGTTCAGGACGAAAAGTGTCCTGAACGCCCCTTTCATAGCACTTCAGGGAGCAGTGACCGGGCCGATCAGCCGTACTGGGTCGAGCACACCGACGAGCTCTCCAGGTAGCCCTTTCGCAGTGCCTCGATCCGCTCGAAACCGTTGTCCACGCGCTTGCCGTTGACGTCGGCCGAGACCAGGCTCTCCGGGCTCAGCAGGTCCGAAATGGCCTCGTCGAGGTCACCGGCGGAAAGCCGCAGCGTCGCGCCGGGCACCGAGCTGGCCTTCGCCCACGCACCGACCAGGCAGGCGGTGCGCAGTCCCGCGTTCGCGTTGTCGATCGACGCGCCGACACCCTTCTGGATGCCCATCGCGTAGCGGGACGCGATTTCGGAGAACGCGGCGAAGTCGCCCTTGCCCTCGCTGTGCCCGCTCTTCCACTCGGCTTCCTGGTCGACCGGCTGGGCGAGTTCGCGCAGTTTGGCCATGTCGATGCTGACCGTGTTGTTCGACGGGCAGTACGACGCGGGCGGGGTGCTGGGGCCGCCGGAGCAGCTGCCGTTGCCGTCCTCGGTGATCTCCGGGCCCGGGACACCGGCGCCCTTGAAGGCGTCGTCGAGGCTCTTCTTCAGGATCCCGATGATCTCCGCGTCGAGCTTCGAGTCGCCCTTGCCCTTGTCACCCTTGTCGAACGGGCGCTCGGTGATGCGCGCCTTGATGTTCTCCTCGTTCATCGCGGCGCATTCCTTCGGGCCCTTCTCGAACCCGACCTGAAACGCGTACGTGCGGTCGAACGCGGTGCCGTGCGCGCCCTGCTTCGTCGCGCTGGTGCCCGCCTGGTCGCGGATCAGGAACAGCGACGCCATGACCTGGTTCAGGCCCTCGGAGGTGGAGAGCCGGTAGAACTTGCTCTTCTCCTCGGCGACCCAGCGGAAGTAGCCGCCGGCGAAGCAGTCGGCCTGCTGCTCCTTGACGATCGACGGGGTGTTCTTCTTGATGTTGGCCTTCTCGCCGAGCCGGTACTGCACGGCGTGCCCGAGTTCGTGCGCGAGCACGACGGCGCTCGCCATCTTCCCGAAGCGCTCGCGCAGCATCGGCAGCAGCACGCCGCGGTCCCACGCCACCGAGTCGTCCGGCGGGCAGTAGAAGGCGTTGACCAGGCCCTTGACGCTGCCGCACTTGGTGTCTTCGTCGTCGGAGCGCGCGCTGTAGGACAGCAGCGACTTCAGCGGCTCGTACTGCTGGCCGAAGTCGCGCGGCATGACCTCGGTCCAGTAGGTCTGCGCGTCGGCGATCGCGGCGATGGCGAGCTGGTCGTCTTCGGAGCCGTCCTCGTTGCGGACCTGCAGGTCCGGCTTGGGGGCGTCCGGCTTCAGCCCGCTCTCGAAGTGGGTGACCGGCAGACCGGCGATGTCACCGGCTCCCGGCTGGCTGCCCTGCCGGCCCCCGGCGGTGCCGCCCTTGTCGTTGCAGGCGCCGAGCCCGAGAGCCATCACCGCCACGATCGCGATCAGAGCCGGGCGGCGAAAGCCCCGCAATCCCCCTTGGATCATCTTCACTCGCTTGTCGTCAGGGCCCCGACCGGGCCGCGCGTACACCGGCAAGCAGGGACCCTACCCAGCGCTTATGGCCCGCGTGCAGGTAATCCCCGAAGTGGGTCTTGAGCGGGGTGGGGGCGGTCCCGATATGGTCGCTCCTCATGAGAGCAGTCCGCCGGTTCACCGTCCGCGCGAGCCTGCCGGAGTCGCTCTCCGGCCTCGGTGACCTCGCCACGAATCTGCGCTGGACCTGGCATCCGCCCACCCGCGACCTGTTCGCGTCGATGGACGCGGAGCTGTTCAACCGGGTCCGCGATCCGCTGCGGATGCTCACCGCCCTGCCGCCTGCCAGGCTCGACGAGCTGGCCGTCGACGAAGCCTTCCTCGCCCACGCGCGCGAAGCGGTCGCCGACCTGGACCGGTATCTCGCCGAGCCGCGCTGGTACCAGAAGCAGGAAGACGCCGATCTCCCGCCGGCCGTCGCGTACTTCTCGATGGAGTTCGGCGTCACCGAAGCGCTGCCGAACTACTCCGGCGGCCTCGGCGTGCTCGCCGGGGACCACCTCAAGGCCGCGTCGGACCTCGGCGTGCCGATGATCGGCGTCGGGCTGCTCTACCGCGCCGGGTACTTCCGGCAGGCGCTGTCGCTCGACGGCTGGCAGGTCGAGCACTACCCGGTGATCGACCCCAACGCCTTCCCGCTGGAGCTGCTGACCGACGGCGGCGAACCGGTGGTGGTCGACGTCGCCATGCCCGCCGGGCGGACCCTGCACGCGCAGATCTGGAAGGCCCGCGTCGGCCGGATCCCGCTGCTGCTGCTCGACACCGACACCGAAGCCAACGACGAGGATCTGCGCGCTGTCACCGACAGGCTCTACGGCGGCGACGCGGACCACCGCATCCGGCAGGAGATCCTGTCCGGGATCGGCGGTTTCCGCGCCGTGCGGCGGTACTGCGAGCTGACCGGGCATCCGCAGCCGAAGGTGTTCCACACCAACGAAGGTCACGCCGGGTTCCTCGGGCTGGAACGCGCCCGCGAGATCATCCAGACCGACGGGCTGGCGTTCGACGAGGCGCTGCCCGCCGTCCGCGCCGGCACCGTGTTCACCACGCACACGCCGGTCAGCGCGGGGATCGACCGGTTCCCCGTCGACCTCGTCCAGCGGTACTTCACCGACGGCAGGCTGGTCCCGGACGTCGACCCGCGCCGCGTGCTCGCGCTCGGCGCGGAGGACAACCCCGGCCTGTTCAACATGGCGCACATGGGTTTGCGGCTCGCCCAGCGCGCGAACGGCGTCTCGGCGCTGCACGGCCGGGTGTCGCGGAGGATGTTCTCCCGGCTGTGGCCGGGGTTCGACTTCGACGAGGTGCCCGTCTCGTCGGTCACCAACGGCGTCCACGGCCCGACGTGGGTGGCGCGCGAACTGAGCGCGCTGCTCGGGCGCAACCACGAGGAACTCGGTCTCGACGGCGCGCAGGGGAAGCCGCTGCGGGACGGCGTCAGCGACGAGCAGCTGTGGGCGCTGCGGCGTGAACTGCGGGAGAAACTGGTCGCCGAGGTGCGGCGCCGGGTGCGGGCCGCGTGGATGCAGCGCGGCGCGTCCGCGCTCGAACTCGGGTGGACCGACACGGTCTTCGACCCGGACGTGCTGACCGTCGGTTTCGCGCGCCGCGTGCCGACGTACAAACGGCTGACACTGATGCTGCGCGACCCGGAGCGCCTGCGCGCGCTGCTGCTCGACGAGCGGCGGCCGATCCAGCTCGTCGTCGCGGGCAAGTCGCATCCGGCCGACGAGGGCGGCAAGCAGCTCATCCAGCAGATCGTCCGGTTCGTCGACGACCCCGAGGTGCGGCGCCGCATCGTCTTCCTGCCGGACTACGACATGTCCATGGCGCGCTACCTCTACCGCGGCTGCGACGTCTGGCTGAACACGCCGGTGCGGCAACTGGAGGCGTGCGGGACCTCGGGGATGAAGTCCGCGCTCAACGGCGGCCTCAACCTGTCCATCCGCGACGGCTGGTGGGACGAGTGCTACGACGGCAGCAACGGCTGGGCGATCCCGACCGCGGACGGCGTCACCGACCCGCTGCGCCGGGACGAGCTGGAAGCAGCGGCGCTCTACGACCTGCTGGGCCACCAGATCGCGCCGCTGTTCTACGACCGCGACGCCGGCGGTGTGCCCGGCGGCTGGCTGTCGATGGTGTGGCACACGCTGGAGACGCTCGGGCCGCGCGTGCAGGCCGCGCGGATGGTGCGGGAGTACGTCGAGTCCGGTTACCTGCCCGCCTCGCGGATGGTCGCGGAGGCGACGGGTGACGGGTATCGCGGCGCGCTTTCGCTGGCCGACTACCGGACCAAACTCGACGTCTCCTGGCCGCGGGTGCGGATCTTCGACACCGAACTGCTCGTCGAGGACGCCGCCCCGCTGGTCACCGGGACCGAGGTGACCATCCGGGCCCGGATCGACCTCGCCGGCCTCGAACCGTCCGAAGTGGACGTTCAGGCCGTCGTCGGGAAGGTGGGCGACGGGGACGAGCTGACCGAGCCGCTCACCGTGCCGATGTCCGGTGACGGGATCGGCGCGTTCGCCGCGCGGCTGAAACTGCCGCATCCGGGCTCGATCGGCTACACCGTCCGGGTGCTGCCGAAACACCGCCTGCTCGCCACACCGGCCGAACTCGCCCGGGTCGTCCACGCGTAAGCCTTCGTCAAGCCGGTACCGAACAAAAGAAACCGCCGATTCTCGATTTCCGCCGAACAATGCGGAACAGGCAGGTGAAATACACTTTGCCGGGCCGATCCTGAATCGCGGAGGAATGGTGGCTTCGGCGAAGGAAACGAAAACATCGCGCAGGGCCAAGGACCGGCTGCACCACATTCACGCCCGGGCCGGGATCCAGCAGGACGGGTTGCGCCGCGCGCTGGGGCCGGAACTGCGGGCGATCTGGGGAGTCGCCGACGACGCCGAACCCGGCCGGGTGCGCGAGATCGTGCTTTTACGGCTGAACCGCGTGCTCGAACGGTTCGCCGATCCGCTCATGCCCGAGATCGTCTGGACCGCCTACAACCTCGGCGTGGATCCGGTGAACGGCGGCGCGGGCATGGTCGGCCGGATCAGGACCATGGTCGGGCGCGGCCGGGTGGCGGTCTCCGAGCGGACCTGCACCCGCCGGTTCTACGACTTCCTGGGGACCGTCAAGAACAGCTTGGACGGTTTTCAGGAAGACCTCACCGGAGAGGACTTCAGGCTCGCGTCGCGGTGGATCGCCGGGAACGTCCGCCCGGAGCGGGAGGAGACCGACGGCGGTCTGCGCGATCCCGTTCCCTCGGTCATGCGGATGTTCCTCGACGGCACGGTGTGGGGCCCCGCGGACGAGGCAGGCGCGCCGGTCCCGGCCCGGCTCGGCGCGCACGGCGACTGGCTCTGCGTCTTCACCGACGAGCGCCTGCTGGCCGAGTACCGCGCGCTCACCGGCGCCGGCTGGGCGCGGATCCGTCCCCGGACAGGCCGCGAGGTCGTACTCGCGGCCGCCAGGCGTGAGGTGGCGACGGGCGTCCTGGTCAACCCCAGGCCGTCGCGGGGCGCCGGGATCCACGCGGCGCTCCCGCTCTCGCCGGACTCGATCGCCCGGCTGGCGGTCCGCCGCTAGGGAACCGCGGGGGTGCCGCCCTCTCGGACCGGCAAGCCCGCCGAACGCCAGGCGCGGAACCCGCCTTCGAGATCGGTGGCGCCCGGCAGCCCGAGCCGCCGCAGATCGGCGGCGGCCAGGCTCGACGAGTACCCCTCGTTGCACACGACGATCACCGTCGAGTCCGGTTTCACCTCCGGCAGCCGCCATTCGCTGTCCGGCGCGAGCCGCCACTCGAGGTGGATCCGCTCGACGACCACCGAACCCGGGATCTCACCCTCTTCGAGCCGGTTGACGTGCGGGCGGATGTCCACGATCAGGGCGCCGTCACGCTGCAGCCGTTGTGCCTGCTCGGGCTCCGCCCGGTTCAGTCCGGACCGGGCGGCGGCCAGCAGGTCGTCGATCGCGCTCATGCGCCCAGTATCGGGGCCAGCGAGGGGATCTCGGCGGGAACTTCGGCGAGCGTGCCGTATTCACGGGTCGCGACCAGCGGCGGCGAGTAGGCGTGGACGCTGGCGGCCGGCTCGGTGCCGATGCCGGTCACCTGGTGCGCGCGCCCCGCGCCGAAGCCGATGCCCTCGCCGGCGACGTGCGTGCGACGCCGGATCGGGCCGCCCGGGTAGCGGTACTCCTCGCCGAGCTCACCCTGGAGCACGGTGAACGAGCCGGACGCGCCGCCGTGGTCGTGCGGTTTGGTCTGCTGGCCGGGCAGCCAGGACAGCAGCCACAGTTCGACGCCGTCGGTCAGCGCGAGCCGCGCCCACCATCGGCGCTCCTCGTCGAACCGCAGCAGGCCGCGCAGGCCCCCGGTCAGTTCGGTGGTGACGGTGGAGGTCAGATCGGCCAGCTCCCGGGGTGTCCAGAGCAGGCGCTCGGGGTGCAGCAGCTCGGGCAGCAGCGGATCGGTCAGCTGCGGGTGGATCTCGAAGTCCTGGCGGGACGAGACGGACGTGGTCACGGTGAGGCTCCTCGTGAAGGTTCGCGGGCAGGGCCGAACGCGGCGCGACACGGGTCTTCCCGGCACTCGGGGTGCCGGGCAAGAGCGGGAAATCAGCCGTGTCGCGCGGTGGTACACCCGGACGAGGCGACGAGGAGCAGGTCGATGGTGCGACGGCGCCAGAAAGAGCCCCCGATGACGGGGAAGGCGGCGGCCACGGACCTGATCACGTCTTCGATGTTGCCACAGGCGCCACCGCGGCGGTTACTCCGGAGAGCTCTGTCTCACTCCCTGGACCTGCCGCTTTCCGCCGACCGGCGGCCCGGTGCACACGCGCGCGCGTGTCCGGACACA
The DNA here is from genome assembly GCF_042723255.1 of Amycolatopsis thailandensis. NCBI lineage: Bacteria > Bacillati > Actinomycetota > Actinomycetes > Pseudonocardiales > Pseudonocardiaceae > Amycolatopsis > Amycolatopsis thailandensis. The sequence goes on along the minus strand of NZ_JBHXJK010000056.1, from coordinate 46,451 downwards.
ATGGGCGCGTGAGCGAGCCGATCCAGCCCAGCGAACTTGACGACCTCGTGGTGAGGATGACCGGTGTCGGGGTCCGCCGAACAGGCAACGACCTCCTCGCCGACCTCGACTGGACCGTGGAACTGGACGAGCGCTGGGTGGTGCTCGGCCCGAACGGCGCGGGCAAGACCACCCTGCTCCGGCTGGCCGCGGCCGAACTCCACCCGACCTCGGGAACGGTCGACCTGCTCGGCGACCGGATCGGCAAGGTCAACATCTTCGAGCTGCGCCCGCGGATCGGGTTCACCTCGGCCGCGATCGCCCAGCGGGTGCCCGCCGAGGAACGCGTCCTCGACGTCGTGGTGAGCGCCGGGTACGCCGTCGTCGGCCGCTGGCGTGAGGAATACGACAGCCTCGACACCGACCGCGCCCGCGAGCTGCTGGCCGCGCTCGGCATCCCGCACCTGGCCGAACGCACCTTCGGCACGCTGTCGGAGGGCGAGCGCAAGCGGACGCTGATCGCGCGTTCGCTGATGACCGACCCGGAGATGCTGCTGCTCGACGAGCCCGCCGCCGGCCTCGACCTCGGCGGCCGCGAGGACCTCGTCGCCCGCCTGTCCGAGCTGGCCCTCGATCCCGAGGCCCCGGCCATGGTGCTCGTCACCCATCACGTGGAAGAAATCCCGCCGGGATTCACCCACGCGCTGCTGCTGCGTGACGGCCGCGCGGTCGCGTCCGGTCTCGTCGACGACGTCGTGACCAGCGAAAACCTGTCCAAGACGTTCGACCAGGATCTCCTGCTCGAACGGTCCGGTGATCGCTTCTTCGCCCGTCGCCGCTGACGGGTCGTACTGACCGGTAGCCTGCAATCTGTCTTGGACGGTTAAGGAGGACGGCGTGGGAGAGTTCGTAAGTCTCGAGGTCGAAGGCGGGGTCGGGACGATCCGGCTGGACCGCCCGCCGGTCAACGCGCTGAACAACCAGGTGCAGGCCGAGCTGGCCGAAGCGGCCCGTGAGGCGTCCGAGCGCGACGACGTGCGCGCGGTGATCCTCTACGGCGGCGAGAAGACCTTCGCGGGCGGCGCGGACATCAAGGAGATGGCCGAGCGCACCTACCCCGAGATCGCGAAGTTCGGCGCGGCGCTGACGGCGTCGCTGGCCACCATCGCGAACATCCCGAAGCCGGTCGTCGCGGCCATCACCGGCTACGCGCTGGGCGGCGGGCTCGAACTCGCGCTGACCGCGGACCGCCGGATCGCCGGCGACAACGTCAAGGTCGGCCAGCCGGAGATCCAGCTCGGCGTCATCCCCGGCGCCGGTGGCACGCAGCGCCTCGCGCGGCTCATCGGCCCGAGCAAGACCAAGGACCTCGTGTTCACCGGCCGCTTCGTGAAGGCCGAAGAGGCGCTGGCGCTGGGCATCCTCGACGAGGTCGTGGCGCCGGACGACGTCTACGCCGCCGCGCACAAGTGGGCCTCGCAGTTCGCGAACGGCCCGGCTGTCGCACTTCGTGCCGCGAAGGCCGCCATCGACGGCGGTCTCGACACCGACCTCGCGAGCGGTCTCAAGCTCGAATCCCACCTCTTCGCCGCGCTGTGGGCGACCGAGGACCAGCGCAACGGCATGAAGTCGTTCATCGAAAACGGCCCTGGCAAGGCCACCTTCGAGGGGAAGTAAGCACGATGACCCAGGTGAACGACCCGGCGCCGAACCCCCACGCCACCGCCGAAGAGGTCAAGGCCGCCTTCGACGACCCCAAGCTCGCCAACGTGCTCTACCACGACTGGGAAGCCGGGACCTACGACGAGAAGTGGTCCATCTCCTACGACGAGCGCTGCATCACCTACGCGACGGACGTTTTCAACGCTGTCGCCGGTGAAGACGGCCAGCCGTACCCGACCGCGATGGAACTGGGCAGCGGCACCGGTTTCTTCCTGCTGAACCTGATGCAGGGCGGGGTGATCAAGAAGGGGTCGGTCACCGACCTCTCGCCCGGCATGGTCCAGGTCGCGCTGCGCAACGCCGAGAACCTCGGCCTCGACGTCGACGGCCGGGTCGCCGACGCGGAGCGGATCCCTTACGAGGACAACAGTTTCGACCTCGTCGTCGGGCACGCGGTGCTGCACCACATCCCGGACGTCCGCGCGGCGTTCGCCGAGGTGCTGCGGGTGCTGAAGCCGGGCGGCCGGTTCGTCTTCGCGGGCGAGCCGACGAAGGTGGGCGACTTCTACGCGCGCAAGCTCGGCCAGATCACGTGGTACCTCACCACGAACCTGACCAAGATCCCGGTGCTGAACAGCTGGCGCCGTCCGCAGGAGGAACTCGACGAGTCCTCCCGCGCGGCCGCGCTGGAGGCCGTGGTCGACATCCACACCTTCGACCCGTCCGACCTCGAGTCGATGGCCCGCGGCGCGGGCGCACAGGACGTCCGCGCGGTCACCGAGGAGTTCGCCGCCGCGCTCGCGGGCTGGCCGATCCGGACCTTCGAAGCCGCCGTGCCGCAGGAGAAACTGACCCTGCGCTGGCGTCTGTTCGCGTACCGGCTGTGGCTGCGACTGTCCGCTTTGGACAAGAAGCTGCTCGCGAAGGTGCTGCCGCGCGAACTGTTCTACAACGTGATGATCACCGGCACCAAGCGTTCCTAGGTGCCTTACGCGTTCACCCTCGACGACGTCGCCTTCCTGCGCTCCGGCGCGGGAAGCGCGGCGCTCGCCGAATGCTCGTCCCTGCCGCTGACCGACAAGACCCGCATCGCCGACGTCGCCGCCGTCCGCCGGATCGCCCCGGAGCACGCGGCCGCGGTACTGGAAACGGTGGTGCTGCGGCGGAAGTCGTCGGCAAAACTGGACTCCGCGGACTCGTGGCTGTTCACCGGCGACGCCCTCCAGCAGGCCAGCGCCACCCTCGTCGCCCGGCACCGGGCGTCGCGACTGGCGGGCCGCGACGTCCACGACGTGACGTGTTCCGTCGGCGCGGACCTGATCGAGATCGCCCGGGTCGCTTCCCGGGCGATGGGCTCGGATCTGGACGAGGTCCGCCTGGCGATGGCGCGTCACAACGCTTCCGAGGCCGGGGTTTCGCCGGTTCTGGCGCGTGCCGACGCGTTGCGGCCGGTCAGCCGGTCTTCGGTCGTCGTCGCCGATCCCGCCCGCCGCGACTCCGCCGGGCGCCGGGCGTGGAAGCCCGCCGATTTCCTGCCGCCGCTGGACGGCCTTGTCGAGGCGTACGCGGGCCGCGAGCTTTCGGTCAAATGCGCGCCGGGCCTGGATTTCTCCATCGCGCCCTGGGCGGACGAGGTCGAACTGGTCTCTTTGGACGGTCAGGTCCGCGAGGCGTGCCTGTGGCGCGGGGTGGGCTCGACGGTTTCCCGCCGCGCGACGGTGTTGCGTTCGGACGGTGCACAGTGGACGATCACCGACGCCGATCCCGACGAGATTCCCTCGCGTGAGCCGGGGGAATGGATCGTCGACCCCGACGGCGCCGTCGTCCGGGCCGGGCTCGTGCGGCATTACGCGGCGCGGCATGGCTTGTGGCAGCTCGACGAACGTATCGCGTATCTGACCGGGGACGTACCGCCTCCGGGAATCCGGGCGTTCCGGGTGTTCGAGTACGGACCGTACAGTGAGAAGAATCTTCGTGTACTGCTGAAAAAACACGATATCGGTCGGCTGGAGATCCTGGTCCGCGGTCTCGACATAGACCCGGATGCCTTGCGGCGCAAGCTGAAACCTCGCGGTGGTGAAGAAGCTACTTTGGTTCTGACCAGAATCGGCCGTTCTGGAGTAGCGTTCCTTTGCCGCGCACAGCTGACGTGAGGAGCACTTCCATGAGCCGGTTCACCGGTCTGCTGAAACTGGCCGCCGCGGCGGCCGCCGGAGCCGTCCTCGCGGGCGGTGCCACCGCCATCGCGAACCAGGACGACGCGGCCTGGCGGCGCGGGCACGAGCCCGCCAACATCGGCCAGGTCAAGCTCGACGTGAAGGCCTACTACGGCGACGTCGTCGTCGACGGCAAGCACCAGTACTCGGACGGCAGCCGGTTCGTCTCCGACACCAAACGCCAGGTCGCCGACGCCAAGCGCTATCTGCAGCGGAGGCTGGATCGCGGCGTGAAGAACCCCGCCGTCGTGTTCGACGTCGACGACACCGCCGAAGTCACTTATGGCTGGGAGGTCGACAACGACTTCGGTTTCGACCCGGTGAAGCAGCAGGAAGCGATCGACAAGGGCACGTTCGTCGCGAACAAGCCGGTGCTCGAACTGGCGAACTGGGCGGCGCAGCGCGGCGTGAAGATCTACTTCCTGACCGGCCGCAACGAGTTCCAGGGCCCGCAGTCGCTCAAGAACCTCGCGAACGAGGGCTACCCGGCGCCGGCGGGGGCGTTCTTCAAGCCGAAGACCACCGCGCCGGACTACCTGCCGTGCGGCCTGACCTGCACCACCGTCCAGTACAAGTCGGGCACGCGGAAGCACATCGCCTCGACCGGCGCGACCATCGTGGCCAACTTCGGCGACCAGTTCAGCGACCTCGAAGGCGGTTACGCCGAGTTCCCGGTGAAGCTGCCGAACCCGATGTACTACCTGCCCTGAGGGGAATATCCGCGCGGGCCGCGTCGCTGTGACGGGTAGCGGAGAAACCCCCGAGGGAGCTGATCCATGCCTGACAAGAAGGTGCTGAAGCCCAGCGCGAGCCACCCGCCGGCGTAGTACATCCCGCGTGCCGACGTCGACTTCGGCGTGTTGGAGCGGACGGAACACTCGACGTATTGCCCGTTCAAGGGCGACGCGTCGTACTACAGCATCCGCACCGGCGACGGCGTCGCCGAAAACGCCGTCTGGACCTACGAGGCGCCGCACGACGCTGTTGCCGAGATCAAGGACCACGTCGCGTTCTACCCGACGAAGGTGGACGCGATCGAAGAGCGCTGACCGCCGCCTCGCGCGTGCAATGAAGGGGCCTTTCATAGCAAAATTTGCTATGAAAGGCCCCTTCATTGCACGGGGGAGCTCTTCCGGAGCGCGGTCACACGAGGTGATTGATCCGGTCTCCGTCGGCGGCGAGAGAGGTGTCGGGCTCGATTCGCCAGGCGTCGAGGCCGGGAGTGTCGAGGAGCGCGTCGATCAGGGCCTCTTCGCCCGCGACCAGCGTCGAATCGAAGTCGACCTCGGTGGCCACGCACCACGCGCGGTCGTCCGGCCAGAACAGGTTGGGCGACTGCGCCTCGAACCAGCTCGGCCGCGGCCGCCAGCCGAGTTCCGTCGCCGAGGCCAGCGGCCCGGTGAACAGCAGGTAGTCGCGGCCGGGATGCCGCAGGCGCGGCGCGTCGAGGTGCTCGCGGGACAACGTCTTCTCGTCGGCCCAGCCGTAGCCCTCCCAGAGGCAGAACCAGGCGTCCGAGGCGGAAGTGTGGTCGCCCAGGACGGCCAGCAGGGCGATGAGGCTGTGCGACGGCAGCGTGCCGCGTCCCGGCGGTGAACCCCGCCAGAGCGATCCGGTGAGGTTCACCGGATCCGGGGAGCCGACGAGCGTGTGCCACTGCATGGCGCCGTGGGCGCGCCGTCCCGTTTCGGCCGCGGCGTCGCGCCAGCTCGCCCAGCCGCCGCGGTCGCGTTCGGCGGGGTGGCAGAGCCGGGCGTAGGCGGCGTAACCACGTGGGACGGTGCGGCAAGCAGCGCCGAACGCCCCGCCGAGCCTGGGGGAGATCCACTCGGCGGGGGACGGGTCGAGCACCGGCCGCAGCACGACGGCAAGTCTTCAGGAAGATCAAGTGACGCGCATCTTGTCGTTCTTGTCGGTGGGCGGGGGCATACTGCCGGGCGTGGGTGTTCCGCTGCGCCGCCGTTCGGGCCGTTCGGTGTACCGCGAAAGCACGCCGGTCGCGGAGGTGGCCGGCGTGGTCGAGAGCGCCTGGACGGGCTGGGTGGGGTGCCGTCGTCCGCTGCGGGTGTTCCCGGACGGTTGTGTGGACCTCGTCTGGGACGGGCGAGGGCTCGCCGCGGTCACCACGGTGCGCGGCGTGCTGAGACACGAGCTGCCGTCGGCGGAGTGGACCGTCGGGCTTCGTCTGAGGTGCGGTGTCGGCGGCGCGATGCTGGGGCTGCCGATGACGGACCTGACGGCGGAGGCCACTCCGCTGCGCGACCTGTGGGCGGGAAGGGCCCGTCGCGCCGAAGCCAGGCTGGCCGAGTGCGAGGCACCGGGCGAGGCGCGGTCGGTGCTGGAGGAGCTGGTCGCCGAAAGGCTGCGGGACGTCGAGCTGGACGGTCTCTCGATCGCGGCCGCTCGCGCGCTGCGTTCGCCGGGTGCCCGCGCCGATCGGGTGGCGGCGGCGCTGGGCGTGAGCGAGCGTGGCCTTCGGCGGCACGTGCGGCACGAAATCGGCGTCGGTCCCAAGGAATTGCAACGGGTGCTGCGGTTCCGCCGGTTCCTCAACCGGGTCGAGGCCGTCGCACGGGACCGTTCGTCACTCGCCGACGTCGCCGCCGAAGTGGGCTACGCGGACCAGTCCCACCTCGGGCGCGAATGCCGTCGGCTGTCGGACTCGTCGCCCGGCGCCCTCGTGCGATCGTGGACTGGCCGAAACGTTCCAGACTGAGCCGGGCCGCCGAGGCGAAGATCGGGAAGTGCCCGAACCTTTCCGCGTCACCATCGACATCCGGACCGACGATCTCGACATCAATGGGCACGTACGCGGCCCCGCCTATCTCGCGTACGCCGATCACGCGCGCTGGGAAAGCGTCTGGGCGGCCGGGGTGGACCCGCTGGCGCTCAAGGCCGCGAATCTCGGTCCGGTCAACCTCGAAACGACCATCCGGTTCCGCCGGGAACTCCGGGCCCGCGCGCGGATCGACGTCCTGACCCGGTTCGTCTGGGAACCGGGCAAGATCTCGCTGGTGGTCCAGGAGTTCGTCACACCGGACGGCACCGTGGTGGCCGAAGTCGAAAGCCTCTCCGGGCTGCTGGATCTCGAACGCCGCCGCCTGGTCCAGGATCCCGCGCTGCACTGGCGGAAGTACGCGGCGCGGCCGGAGATCCTCGGCCTGACGTGATCACCCGCCAGTTCTCCGCTGGTAAAGGCTGGTCGGCCAAGTCAGCTCGGGCGGATCCGCCACGTGCTCGAATCCCGCGCGTACGTAGAGCGCGCGCAAGGCGGGGTTGTCGCGCGTGGTCGCCACCCGGACGAAGGATTTGCCCCGCGCCGCCGCCCGCTCCCCGGCCCAGTCGATGATCCGGACCCCGAGCCCGGCTCCGGCCGCTTCCCGCGCCACCGCGAGGCGTCCCAGGTAGTAGGCCGGTTCCGTGTTTTCGCCCCAGAGGTCCGGCTCCGCTTTGGTGACCACGCAAGTCGCGATCGGCTTGTCGTGCCTGGTGATCAGCAGCGCTTCGCCCAGTGCGATCTGGCGATTCACCGATTCCCGGGGAAAACGTCGCGGCCATTGACGGATTCCGCGTCCGGTCAGCCACGCGGCGGCTTCGGCGAGGAGGTCGAGCACCGCGTCCTCCTCGCCGGGGCGGGCCGGGCGGATGGTGGCGTCCGGGGTGAGCGGCTCGGGGCCGGCGATGATCGGCATGGCTCGATAATGCCTCGTGGCCGGGCCGTGGTGGTTGGATATCTGTCATGGGGGATGTCATCGACGAGAACCTCGTACGGAAGTTGATCGCCGCGCAGTTTCCTCGGTGGGATGGGGCGCCGGTCGAACGATGGCCGTCCGGGGGCACGGTCAACGCTATGTTCCGGCTGGGCGACGACCTGGTCGTGCGGTTGCCGCTGACGGAAAGCGGCGCGGAGGACGTGGTGCTGGAGCGGACGTGGCTGCCCCGCATCGCGCCCCGGTTGCCCACGCGCATCCCGGAGTCGCTCGGGGCGGGGCAACCGGGCGAGGGCTACCCGTGGCCGTGGTCGGTCTATCGCTGGCTGCCGGGCGAGAATCCGCGGCCGGACGGCCCTTCGCCGTTGGCCGAAGATCTGGCCGAGTTCGTGCTGGCGATGCGGAGCATCCCTCTGGCAGGAGCGCCGAGGGCGTACCGCGGCGGGCCGCTCCCGGCGCTGGACACGGCCACCCGGTCGGCGATCGAGAGCCTGCGCGCCATCCCGGAGGAGAACGTCGACTGCGACGCTGTCCTTCGGCTCTGGGAGAACACGTTGCGAGCCGCAGACAGTGACGACGCGCGGGTATGGCTGCACGCCGATCTGATGCCGGGAAACCTGCTGGTGGACGGCGAAAGGCTTTCCGCGGTGATCGACTTCGGCTGTATGGGAGCGGGTGATCCGGCCTGCGATCTGTTCCCGGCGTGGAACCTGCTGTCCGACGAAGCGAGAGAAGTCTTCCGGGAAGCGCTGAAGGTGGACGAAGCCACCTGGAGCCGAGGCCGCGCGCGGACGCTTTCGCAGGCCCTGATCGCGTTGCCGTACTACCGGAACACGAACCCGGCGATGGCCGGCAACGCACGGCACGTGATCCGGACGGTGCTCCGGGAAATCACTTGATGCGCTGCTTACGGTTGCGGCATGACGAGGACGTTCCGGCTGGCCGAGGTCACCGCGGCCAACTTCGATGACGCGATCGGTGTGCGGGTTCGTCCTGACCAGAACCATCTGGTCGCGCCGGTCGTGAAGTCGCTCGCCGAGGCATACGTGTACCCCGGCACGGCCTGGCCCCGGCTCATTCTCGACGGTGACCGGCCGGTCGGTTTCCTCATGGCCTTCCTCGACATCGACTTCGCAGGTGACGGAACGGGCACCGATCTCCGTTCGGGTCTCTGGCGGCTCAACATCGCGGCCGGCGAGCAGGGCCGTGGCTGCGGCCGCTTCGCGGTCGAGGCTGTGGCCGCCGAGATCCGGCGTAGGGGCGGTAGCCGCATGACCACCACCTGGCATCCGGGCGCGGACGGGCCTGAAGGGTTCTATCTGAGGCTCGGTTTCGTCCCGACTGGAGAGACGAGCGGTGATCAGATGGTCGGTGAGTTGGCGCTGGACTAGCTTGCTCGCACCGGACCCGGCGCCGTTGACCGCCGCCCTCGAAGCGGACAAGCGCGTGGTGGGGGCCTGTCGGCACTTCGCCGTGCTTGGTTGCGCGCTGCTGCGCTATCGCGGAATCGCCGCTCGAGTCCACTGTGACCGGTGCGGACTACTATGCCCTGCTCGATGAGCTCGCGGGCGCGTGTGCCACCGACGATCCTGAGAACGTCACCGCGCTTTACGGTCATCAGGATCTACGCGTGCCGGAGAGCCTGATCCGCTGACGGAGTCGGATCAGATCACTTTGCGGGAGGGCTGGCGGGGTTCGGCCTATGTCCTGAGGTGCATCGTGTTGCGCCTCGGTTCTCCGGTGGGGTCGAGGTAGGCGGGAGCGGTGAATTCGGGGAGTCCGTCTTGGGCGATCTGGACTTTCCATTCGCTGTGGTGGATCAGCCGGTGGTGTTTGGCGCAGAGCAGGACGAGGTTGTCGATCTTCGTTTCGCCGTGGTGCCGCCAGAAAACAATGTGATGTGCGGTGCAGCGGGGTACGGGCATGTCGCAGCCCGGGAAGGCGCAGCCGCCGTCGCGGATCGTCAACGCATACTTCTGCGCTAACGACACTGTCCGTTTCGACCGCCCGATATCCAGAGGCTCGCCCGCTGTACCGAGAACACCCGGCCTCACCCGAGCATCACAGGCGAGGATCCGGGCGTCGGTCGCGCTGATCGGGCCCACGAGATCGAGGTGAGCTTCGCCGAGATCCCGGATCAGGTCCTCATAGGACATGGTGACCAGGATGTGGGTGGCCTCCCCTGCCTGGCCGGGCAGGTTCCGGCTGGTCGTCTTCAACCGCACGTAGTCGGTGAAAGCATCCCCGTAGCGTTCGTCCTGGGTGCGGGAGTCCCGGACCCCGTCGATCGCCTTGTGTGGTTTGGCCATCGGGTCGAGGTCGGACTTCAACCGCGCGTAGGTTTCCAGGTCAAGGGTGGCTTTCAAACCGAGCGTCCCGTCGCGGTGTTTGACGAACCGCAACTCCGGCCGCACATCCTTCGGGTCCTCATCGCGCGGCTCTTTCCCATCAGGATCGAACTTGTCTAGCAAACGCCGCCCGGCCCGGGCGATCGCACGAGGACCGGCACGGCGGGCGAGGTCGACCAGGATTTTCTCCCCGCCCCGCACCTCCTCCTCCGGAACGCTCGACGGGATCCGCGCCAGGGTGCGGATGATCGCGTCGATCTGTGACCCACCGATCGCGCCTTCCGCGGCGGCTTGAGCGGTCAATGGTGCCAACGGAGGCTCAGGATCCCCGCCGATCGACGGACCGGGATACAACGCCAGCACCCGATCCGCACGATCCTTGGCTTCCTTGTCCGACACCAGGAAATCCTCGAAAATCATCGCCGCCAACGTCGAATGACCACTGCATCCCCGCACCCCGCGAGCATTGATCTCCGCCAGGATCGCGTTCTGCTCCGCATCCGCCTGACGCTTGAGGACTTCCAACTCCTGTTTGCGGGCATGCAACGCAGCCGTGTCGACGCGCCACCACTCGGTGCGCGTCGTCTCGGGTCTCTCGCTGCCGGCCACGAAATCAATGATACTCCTGTTCGAACACCTGTGCTATCAAATATTAGGGGTAACTGTTCGAGTCCATTGTTTTTCGTTGGTGCGCCTTGGAATAATCTTGTTGTGGGAGAAGGGGGCGGCTGTCATATGGCAGGCTTGCGGCGTTGATTGCCGCGTAGGCGGTGGAACTCGCTCGTGCTCGTGAAGAAATCACTCGGCTGTAGGGCGAGGTTGCTCAGCTGAGGCGTCGGCTGAGGATGACGGCGCTGCCTGAACGGTCGACCCTGTGCTAACCTCGACCCCGAGCCCCGTATGGGCCTACGCATGGAGGTAGCGGCTACTCGGCCACCAGAGATCGGCACACACCGTCTCTTGTCTTCGCTCATCCCCTCGTCAGTGGGATGACGTCTCCATGCGTGCGCTCAGAACCCGGGCGTACCAAGACTTGTGCCCTTTTCCGGTGATCGTTCCGCGTCCTCCTGTCGATACAGCGATGGGAAAGGACCGCATTGACCGGCTTCAACGACCAAGTGATCAGTGAATTCAGGCAGAACAAGGGAAAACTCGGCGGCATGTTCGAGGGGTGGCGGCTGATCCTGCTGACCACCACCGGTGCCAAGAGTGGTGAGCGGCGCACGAATCCGTTGGGGTACCTCGAAATCGACGGCAAGACCGTCGTCGTCGCTTCGAACATGGGAGCGCCGAGGCATCCCGGCTGGTATCACAACATCCGGCACGATCATCGCGTCACGATCGAAACCGGGACCGAAAGCTACGAGGCGATCGCTGCCATCCCGCCCGCGGCGGAACGCGACACGTTGTTCGCGAAGGTTGTCGCCGAGGATCCCGGATTCGCCGAGTATCAAGCGAAAACGACGCGTGAACTGCCCGTCGTGATCCTGCACCGGATCGACGACCGGGTGCGGGGATTGGGGGACTTCCTGGTGGAGGTCCACGAGTGGCTGAGGGAGGAACTCAAGACAGTGCGCGCCGGGGTCGAAGACCTGGTGGCGGGCCGTGCCGATTCGCTCACCCTGGGGAAATCCTTGCGGGCACACTGTGTTTCGTTCTGCGAGGCGCTGACCAAACATCACACCGGTGAGGACATGGGCGCGTTTCCGATGCTGGCGCAACGGTTTCCCGCGCTCGCGCCGGTGTTGACGAAGCTTGGGGAGGACCACGTCCTCGTCGCGACGTCGCAGAAGCGGATCCGTGAGCTCGTCGAGGGTTACGTCCACGGCGAGAGCGACCCGATCCGGTTGCGCGACGACTTCGACGAGCTCGCAGGCAAGCTGGAAGCCCATTTCGCCTATGAAGAACGAACCGTCGTGACAGCACTCAACGTGACGGCACACGGCTGATCGGGTGGATGCCCCGGGGGCCGGCCCCGGGGCGTGTACCGTGGTAAACGGCGGCGCCCTCGGGCGCGACGCCGCGAGACGGTGGAATTCGCCCCTGGTCTCGCTGAAGACCGCGCGACAGCGGTCCCCTTTCGAAAGGTTTCATCGTCAGTACTCACAACACGAACAGTGCGCTGTTCAGTCATCCGCTCGAAGCCCAGGCCGAGCGATACGACCACAAGACCGCCCAGGGTGAGCGATACATGGATCTTTTTCGCGAACCCTCTTATCCCGCAACGGAACCTTCGGCCGACGCCGTTCGTTGAACAACCTGGTCCAACGTTTTGGGTGTCGTGTTGTCCAAGCACGCTCGCGCAGAATTCGTCGCGGGCATGCCTTTTCGTGCGCCGCGTCGTGCTCAGGCTCTCGTAGCTGACACAAGCCTCGGCCCTCGACAAGAAACGGCGACATGACCTCAGTTTTGAGACCCTCGGACACCGAAGAGCGGCGGACGCCGCAACCCTTGATGTCCGGGGAACAGTCCCGCACCGAAAACCTCCTCGTCAAGCTGTTCGCGGTGGTCCCTCTGCTGGCGCTGGCCGCCTCCGTCCCCTTCGCGTGGGGCTGGGGACTCGGCTGGGTGGACCTCGGCCTGGCCGTCGGGTTCTACTTCCTGACCGGTCTCGGCGTGACCGTCGGTTACCACCGCTACTTCACCCACGGCGCCTTCAAGGCCAACCGCGGCCTGAAGATCGCCCTCGCGGTCGCAGGCAGCATGGCCATGCAGGGCCCGGTCATCGGCTGGGTGGCCGACCACCGGCGCCACCACGCGTTCGCCGACCGAGAAGGCGACCCGCATTCCCCGTGGCGGTTCGGCACCACCCCGGCCGCGCTCGCCCGCGGCTTCTGGCACGCCCACATGGGCTGGCTGTTCGAACGCGAGAAGACCAACGCTCGAAGGTTCGCCCCGGACCTGCTCGCCGACCGTGACCTCGCGCGCGTCGACAGGCTGTTCCCGCTGCTCACCGTCGCGACCCTGCTCGCGCCCGCCGTCCTCGGCGGCGTGATCACCTTGTCGTGGTGGGGCGCGGTCACCGCGTTCTTCTGGGCGAGCCTCGTCCGGGTGGCGCTGCTGCACCACGTCACCTGGTCGGTGAACTCGCTGTGTCACCTGATCGGCGACCGCCCGTTCGCCGCCCGCGACAAGTCCGCGAACTTCTGGCCGCTCGCCATCGCCTCGATGGGCGAGTCGTGGCACAACTCCCACCACGCCGACCCGACCGGCGCCCGGCACGGCGTCCGCCGCGGCCAGCTCGACATCTCCGCGCGGCTGATCCGGCTGTTCGAGAAGGCGGGCTGGGCGACAGACGTCCGCTGGCCAAAGGCCGATCGTCTCGGCCGCAAGCTCAACCCCGGCCACACTCTGTCACTGCGGCGGAGCACCTGAGCCGTTCACGATGGCGTCGATCAGCTCCGGCCCGTCGGAGAACGCCGGGTCGTTGTGATCGGCGCCGGGAACCTCGACCACCGTGGCACTCGCCGCCCGCGCCACTTCGCGGCTCTGCTCGGCCGGGACGACCGAGTCCGCGGAGCCGAAGACGACGGTGACCGGCGCCTCGACCCGCGCGACGTCGCCCCGGGTCGGGAACTCGTCCCGCAGCAGCAACCGGACCGGCAGGAACGGGTAGTGCCGCTGCCCGACCGAGGCGAGGTCGACGAAGGGCGAGCGCAGCACCAGAGCGGACGGCGGACGTTCGACGGCCAGCTCGGCGACCACCGCCGAGCCGAGGCTTTCGCCGAAGTACACCAACGGCGCGCCGGCTTCGCGCGCCAAGAACTCCTGGGCGGCGCGGACGTCCAGCGCTAGCCCGTCCTCGGACGGGTCACCGGGATTACCCCCGTACCCGCGATAGTCCACGAGCAGCACCGACAGGCCGCGTGCGGTCAGCGCGCGGGCCAGCGGCGCCCGGTACGACCTGTTGCCGGCGTTGCCCGGCGCCACCAGGACGGCCGCCTTCGCGGAGACGACCGGGAAGTACCAGCTCGCGAGGTGTAGCCCGTCCGAGGTGGCGAGCGTGACGTCCCTTCCGCCGGGTAGCACGTCGGCCGCGCCGGGAAGCGGGCCGCCCTCGGGGAGATAGATCAGCTCGCGCTGAAACGCGAACGCGCCGCCGAAGACCACGCCGACGATGCTGACCGCCACCGCCGTCCCGATCGACACCCGCCTGCGCATACCTCCATCATGCTCGTCACGAGTCCGGTTTGCCCTGTTCGGTGATCGCGCCGGTCACCACCGAGACCACGACGCACAGCGCGATGACGACCTCGGCCCAGAGGAAGGCCGTGTAGTCCAGCAGCGACCCGATCGGTGGCGAACCCGGGGCCAGATTGCGGAATCCGGCGAGCGCGAACAGGGTCGCGGCCATGAACCCGAACGACGGCCAGACCAGGCCGCGCCGTCGCGCGATCAGATGCCGGGCGCCGAAGAACACCGCGATGGCGAGACCCCACATGGTGATCATCATGAACAAGGCGAAGACCAGCACACTGGTGGAGCGGCTGAACCGGACGTCGAGGCCGCCTTGGTCCTCCGTCGCGCGATAGTCCTTGACGGAGAAGGAGAACAGACTGTCCACTTTGTCCAAGGTGAACAGCACCGGCGCGGGTTCCCCGTTGTGGACGGCCGCGAACTCGATCCGCGCCTCGTAGCCGTCGAACGGGTAGTCCGTGACGGCTCCGCCGGTCAGCGCGATCGGGATGTCGAGACTGGAGATCCGCTGGTGCGCCGGGAAGACGCGGTCGTCGCGAAGGCTGGACGAAGACAGCAGACGCAGTTCGCCGGTCGGCGCCACCCCGTCGTCTTCCCCGAACCGCCCGAGCGGGACGACCAGCACGCGCAGCACGGCCTCCCGCGCGGCGGCGTCCACCTTGAGGACGGAGGCGTTGACCTCGACCCGGTCCGGCGCGTGCGACCCGGCCCAGTGCCCGGTGTCGCCCGCGGTCCGGTCCGCGCTGTACAGCCACAGGCCGAGAGCGGCGGCGATCACCACGGCGGGCACGACGGCGATGGCCTTGACCGCCGGAGTGATCTTTCGCATGGCGGCCATCGTGGCAGTCCGGAGCCGGTTCGGCCGCGATTGTCATGCCGAAGGGTGATCAGGGCTTCGTCATGGCGAGACCGAACCGGGCGAACAAGGCCGGGTCGATGAAGGAGGTGATTTCGCGGATCCTGTCGTCCCGCAGGGACAGCACGTTGATCGACCAGGCGTGGTGGACGGCGTCCGCCGATTCGCCGACGTAGCAGGCGAAAGCCGGCTGGCCGTTGGCGGTGATGATCTCGTTGCGCCAGCTCGGGCATCGCCCGAGTGGGACCTCGGCGGCGAAGTCGGAGACAGCCTCGATGCCGCGATACCAGTGCGCGAGCGGCGGCATGGACCAGGTGACGTCCTCGGTCAGCAACGCCACGAGCGCGTCGGCGTCGCCGCGTTCCAGCGCGGAGGCGAAGTCCGCGGCGATCTCGCGGATCCGCGCGTCTTCGAGCTTCCGCGGCGTCCGCTGCCTGCCCCGTGACGGGGCCTTCTCGGCCACGATCGCCCGTGCGCGTTGCAGCGCGCTGTTCACCGCCGCGGCCGACGTGTCCATTATGGACGCGATTTCGGCGGCGGAGAAGCCGAGGACGTCGAAGAGCAGCAGCGCCGCCCGCTGGTTCCCCGGCAGATGCTGGAGCGCGGCGACGAACGCCAGCTCGACGGCCTCACGCTGCTCGTACCGGGTGTCCGGCCCGGCCGGGCCCCAGCCGAGGCTCCCGTCGGGGTACGGGCCGAGCCACGCGACCTCGGTCACCGGGGCGTGTTCGAGCACCGCCCGTTCGCTCGACGGGCCGAGGTCCATCGGCAGGGCGCGCCTGCCGCGTGCGGCGGCGGTGTCGAGGCAGGTGCGGGTGGCGACGGTGTAGAGCCAGGTCCGCATCGAGCTCCGGCCCTCGAAGCGTTCCAGGCCCTGCCAGGCCCGCAGGAGCGCGTCCTGCAAGGCGTCGTCGGCGTCGTGGGCCGAGCCCAGCATGCGGTAGCAGTGGGTGTGCAATTCGCGGCGCAGCGGCTCTACCAGACGGTCGAACGCCGCGCCGTTTCCGTTGCGGGCTTCGGTGACGTCCGGGTCCTCGGCGCGCGGGAAATCTTCACTCACAGTCGACGATTGTGCTCTTACTTGGCGCGGAGCGCGGTGACCGCAGGGGTGAACATCGTCGTCTTGATCGCGGCCAGCGTGCCCCGGTCCTTGCCCGCCAGCGGGCGGACGAGGTCGGCCGCGTACTCCAGCAGCGCGGACTTCTCGGCGACGGCGTCCACGAGTCCCAGGTCCCGCGCGTCCGTGCCGCCGAAACGCCGTCCCGTGGTCATCGACGCGATCGCGGCGGCGGGGGTGATCTTGCTCTGGATGAGCCCGGCCATCCCCGGCGTGAACGGGATGTTGATGTCGGCTTCGGGGAAGCAGAAGAAGCCGCGGTCGGCGCGCATCACGCGGAAGTCGTGCGCCATCGCCAGCATGGCCCCGGCGCCGAAGGCGTGCCCGTTGATCGCGGCGACCGTGTGCACGCCGAGGGTGAGCACCCGGGCCAGCAGTTCGTGGACGTCGGCGACGTACTGCGCGGCCTGGGCGGGGTTGCCGGTGAGCCATTCGAGGTCGAGGCCGTTGGAGTAGAACTTCCCGGATCCGACCGTGACCAGTACCGCGGGATCCGGATAGGCGACGACGGTGTCGAGCTGGGAATGGACGGTCTCCAGCCAGGACGGCGAGAAGCGGTTCTCGTCGTCCCCGAGGTCCAGCAGGAACACCGGGGCGTCGTGGCGAAGGGTCGGCATGGTCAGTCCTTTCGTGGGGGTGGGAGCAGGAGTATGGCGTGGACCGCGGCGGCGAGGCGGACGCGGGAGTCTTCAGGGATCGGCTCACCCGAGGTGAAGGCGCGGCGGAACAGGGCCGTCGGCAGATCGACCACGCAGGTGGTCAGTACCTCGACCGCTTGCGCGTCCCGCCGGCCCCAGAGCCGTTCGGCGAGCCTGACCAGCAGTGCGACCAGGCGTTTGTCGAGCGCCAGGAGATCTCCGGCGAGGTCTTCGGGGACCTGCGGGCCGAGCAGGTGCTCCTTCTTGACGGTGATGAGCAGACGGGCGGCCTCCGGCCTGCGGCCGGCGAAAGCGGCCGGCGCGTCCGCCGCTGCGGCGACCGCGGCGGCCGGGTCTTCGGCCTGGTCCGCCAGTTCGGTCTGAAGGTCGAGGAATCCGCTCGCCGCCCGGAGCCAGACGTGGGCCAGCAGGGCGCCGAGGGAGCCGAAAGCGTGGTAGATCGTGCCGTTCGGGACTTCCGCGGCGGTCGCGAGCGACCGGACGGTGACGCCTTGGGCGCCGCGCTCGACGACGAGGCGCTCGGCCGCGTCGAGCAGCCGGTCCAGGTCGTGCACGCGGGGGCGGGCCATGGCGCGAGAATAACAGAGCGCTTGCTCTAAAACCGGGGAACGACGCCCGCGAACGAGCTTTCCGAGGGTGTGACGTGCTTCACGCGCCGCGCTGTCACATCGGTCCGGAGGCAGGGGTCAACCCGACGAACCACCGAGACCCCAAGGAGAAACCGAAATGACCACCGCCTACGTCATCGTCACCCTCTTCGGAGCGTTCATGGCCGCCTTCTCGGCCGCCTCGATCTTCTTCCGCGCCAAGTGGGTCGTGCAGCCGCTCGCCGATTACGGCGTTCCGCGCACCTGGTGGGCCCCGCTCGGCGTCGCCAAGGCGGCGGGCGCGCTCGGCCTGGTCGCCGGCCTGTGGGTGCCCGCGCTCGGTGTCGCCGCCGGGATCGGCCTGGTGCTCTACTTCGCCGGTGCCGTGATCACGGTGCTCCGCGCGCACTGGCCGTCGCACGTCGCGTTCCCGCTGATGTACCTGGCGCCCGTCGCCGCTTCGCTGGTGCTCGGCTTCGTCGCCTGAAGTCAGACGCTGCGCAGCACCGAGACCACGACACCCAGCACTGCCGCACGATCCCCGTCTATGACCTCGTAGGCGGGGTTGCGCGGTTCGAGGTACACGTGACCGTCGCGGCGGCGGTACACCTTCACCGTGGCCTCTTCGTCGATCATCGCGGCGACGATCTGCCCGGAGTGCGCCTCCTGCTGTTGCTTCACCACGACGATGTCGCCGTCGCAGATCGCCGCGTCGATCATCGAGTCACCGCGCACCCGCAGCCCGAAGACGTTGCCCCGCCCGGTGAGTTCACGCGGAAGGGTCATCACGTCGTCGACGTGCTCGACGGCCGAGATCGGCGTTCCCGCGGCGATGTCACCGACGACGGGAACCGGCACGGAGTCCTCTGTGGATTCCCGGGAGGTGGTCCCGTGCAGGAAGGCGCGGACGTCGATGGGGCGGGAAATGGAGCTGCTGCGGCGGAGGAAACCCTTCTCCTCCAAGGCCGCCAGATGCTTCGACACCGAGGACGTCGAACGCAGTCCGACCGCTTCGCCGATCTCGCGCGTGCTCGGCGAGTACCCGTGCTCCACCACCCATTCGCGGATGGTCAGCAGGATCTTCTGCTGGCGCTCCGGCAGCGAAGCGGCTTCCTCGAACACGTCAAGATCGTGGTAGGCGGTCATCAACGGAATGGTAGTTCGTGCAGGCCGCCGCGATCGTCGCGGTGTCCCAGTAGAACGGCCGTACCTCGGTGATGTATCCGTCCTCGACGGTGATGGTCTGCAGGATCGGGAAGTCCAGTTCGCGGCCGGTGGCCCTCGACCGGACGTGCACGTGAGTCAGGACGACCAAGGGACTGGTCTCGCTCAGGAAGCTCTGCTCCACCAGATCGAAGACCTCCCAGGTGGCGCTCATGGCGGCGAAGAAGCGTTCCATGTCTTCGTGGCCGCGCCAGATCCCGCCGTACGGCAGGCCGTCCGCCTGGTGCAGCACCACATCGGGGGAGAAGAACGGGGCGAGCGGCGCGAACGTCGTGTTGCCGGGGCCGCCCGCGGCGAAGTAGGCGGATTCCGCCGCGTACATGCCTTTGAGTACGGAGAGGGCGTCTGTCGTCGAGGTCACGACGACCACTGTGGTGCGTGGCCCGGAAGAACACCGGCGGATATCGGCCGTGAAGATCGGCCGGATGGCCGCCCGCCCGGGCCGAAAGTCCGATTCCTCGAACGCCTTCGCGAGGTTGACTCGATGGTATGAACACGAAGATCACCGCCGCCGTCCTCGCCGCCGCGACGGCCACCGTCGCCCTGTCCGGATGCGGCCTCAGGGAAGGCTTGACCGAAAAGGCCAACGGGCACGTCAAGACGGTCGGCTACACGACCGGCGCGGCGGGCAAACGCGACAAGGACGCCCGGCTGCCGGAGTGGGTGCCGGACCGGGCGCGAGCGGTCACGGAGGTCATCCGGACGACGGGTTCGGAGCGGATCCTGCGGTTCACCGGCGGGACACTGCCCGCCGACTGCGCCCCGGGGGCGGCCTCGACCCAGCCGGCCACGCTCGCGGCCCAGTGGTGGCCGCAGGGGCAGGAGAGCCGGACGGACAAGGTCTGCGGTGACTGGCACGTGCTCGTGCAAGGTGACGACGTGTTCGCGTTCAAGCCGGAGACGCTGGTGAGCACGAGGTCTTGAGTCACTCCGGCGGGGACAGCGCGTCGACGCACGCGGCGAGGTCGTGCAGCAGTCTGTCCCGCTGGGCCGCGGCAAGCGGTTCGAGCATCCGTTTCTCCACCTCGCGCACGAGACCGCTGGCGGCGCGGAGCTGAGCGCGCCCGGCGGGGGTGAGCGTGCTGGGCAGGGCGCGGCCTTGCGGCGCCGTCGTCGGACGGGTGACCAGCCCACGGTCCTGTAATCCGCGCAGCACCAGGTTCATCGACTGCCGGGTGACGAACACGGCCCGCGCCAGTTCCGCGTTGGACAGCCCCGGCCGCTGTGACAGCACTTCGAGGCAGGAGTACTGCGGCACCGTGAGGTCGAGGGGGCGCAAAGCGACGTCCATGGCCGTGCGAAGCGCCGTCGCCGCTCGTTTCAGCAGGTACCCCACCGACTGGTCCAGCGGGCCGACCGTCTCGCCTTGACTCATGTCAGCATCATGACATACCTTGGCCATGTCAACACCCTGACATGGAGGACGACATGACCGTGACCGGACCCGATTTCTTCTCACTGCAAGTACGCGACCTCGACCGCGCCGCCGCGTTCTACGAGACCCACCTCGGACTGAGCAGACTGCCCGTCGCGCCGCCCCACGCGGTCGTGTTCGGCACCAAGACGATCCCGTTCGCGGTGCGGGAACCCGTGCCGGGCACCGACCTCGACGCCATCTCCCCGCGGCCGGGGTCGGGCGTGGCGCTGTGGCTGCACGCCGACGACACCCAGGCGCTGCACGACAGGCTGGTCGACGCGGGCGTCACCATCCTCACGGAGCCTTTCGACGGGCCGTTCGGCCGCACGTTCGCCTTCGCCGACCCGGACGGCTACGCGATCACCGTGCACGACAAGGCCTGAGCTGACCTGCCGGAGTAGCGCGAGGGCCCGCGCGTCGGAGGAGCCTGCGGGGCCCTTCTTCGGCTGACAGGGTGTGCCAGGCCGGTGCCAGCGTCGTGTGCGTGACCTGCCAGCGGACCGCGACAGTCTCTGGAATGTCATTCCAGTCGCGAATCCGAGGAGTCACCATGAACACCCCTGTCACGATCATCGGCGCCGGTCTCGGCGGCCTCACCCTGGCCCGCGTCCTGCACGTCCACGGCATCCCGTCGGAGGTCTACGAGGCGGAAGCGTCCCCGACCGCGCGGCTGCAGGGCGGGATGCTCGACATCCACGACTACAACGGTCAGCTCGCCCTCGCCGCGGCGGGACTGATGGACGAGTTCCGCGGCATCGTCCTGGAGGGCCGTCAGGCGCTGCGGGTCCTCAATGTCGACGGGACCGTCCTGTTCGAGCGTGAGGACGACGGCACGGGCGGCCGTCCCGAGGCGCAGCGCGGCGACCTGCGGAAGATGCTGCTCGACTCGCTCCCCGAGGGCACCGTCCGCTGGGGGCACAAGGTCGCCGCCGTCCGGACGCTCGACGACGGCCGTCACGAGGTGACGTTCGAAAACGGCACCCTCGTCGTCGCCGGGCTCCTGGTCGGCGCGGACGGCGCGTGGTCGCGCGTCCGGCCGCTGCTCACCGGCGCCGTCCCCGAGTACAGCGGCACGTCGATCGTCGAGACCTATCTGTACGACGCCGACACCCGGCACGCCGCCGTGGCGGAAACGGTCGGCGGCGGGTCGATGTTCGGGAACGGGAGCACGCCGGGCATGGGGATCAACGCCCACCGGGAAACCGGCGACACCTTGCACGCCTACGTGGAGCTCGTCCGGCCGCTGGAGTGGTTCGACGCCATCGACTTCTCCGACGCCGAGGCGGCCAAGGCGCGGATCGCCGCCGAGTTCGAGGGCTGGTCGCCCGAGCTCACCGCGCTGATCACCGACAGCGACATCGCGCCGATCCACCGTCCCGCCTACGCCCTGCCGTCCGGGCTGCGGTGGGATCGCGTCCCGGGCGTGACCCTGCTCGGCGACGCCGCCCATCTCGCGCTGGCGAACGGGGAAGGCGCCAACCTGGCCATGCTCGACGGCGCCGAGCTCGGCAAGGCCCTCGCGGCGCGTCCCGGCGACGTCGAGGCCGCGCTCGGCGAGTACGAGCAGGCCATGTACGTCCGGTGCGAAACGCCCATCGAGGAGGACTTCCTGCTCGAAAGCATCTTCGGCGACGAGGTCCCTCAGCAGCTGCTCGACATCTTCGAGCGGCGGGACTGAGTCAGGCCCAGCCGAGCTTTTCGTAGAACGGGGTGATCCACGCCCGGAACCGCTCCCCGTGGATCTCCTGGGCGGCGGCGATCAGGGCGTCCGGGTCCTCGGCCGGTGTCAGGCCGCGTTCCCGGAGCCACTCGGCGAACATCTCGTGCGAGCCGCTGTGGTCGTCGTCTTCCTCGCGGTAGTAGTAGGCGGAGTCGTGGTCGACCGTGATCTCGGTGTCGAATCCCAGCAGCCGCAGGAAATCCCGGAAATCGCGGGCGACGACGTACTCACCGCCCTCGTCGCCGAAGACCACGATCGGCAGCAGGGCGAGGTCCGTCTCGTCATCGGCGCGCCAGATCGCGTAGGTCGAGCCGCTCCCGTTCGCCTGGGCGAAGGGAATCACCCGCGAAAGGAACGCGGGGTCGTCCAGCTCCTGGGGGAAGCTGCTCTTGCGGTCGTAGTCGTGCAGCTCGAAGCCGTCGGCGAGGTAGTCGCGGGTCGAGTCGTAAAGGTCCTTCAGTTCGTTCAGGACCGGGATCGGTGAATACACGCGGTCACTCTAGGCGGATCCGGACGTCGGGCGGCCCGCTCCGGCGTAATCGTCGCCCTGCTTCCGGTAGGTGTGCACCTGCACCGCCTGTCCGGTCTGCGGGGCGTCGATCATCTGCTGGTTCCCGATGTACAGCCCGACGTGGTGGATCTTCGTGTTCGGCTCGCCGTAGAAGATCAGGTCGCCCAGCTGGGGATCGACCACCTTGCTGACGCTGTGGTACTGCGTGTGGGCAGTGCGCATGAGCTTCACCCCGGCGCTCGCGTACGCGGCCGTCGTCAGGCCGGAGCAGTCGAAACCGGGGTCGCCGCCGCCGGTGCCGTTGCCGCCCCAGACGTACGGCAGGCCGATCTTGTCGATGGCGAAGTTGACCGCGCTCAGCGCCGCCGCGTTCGGTGGCTGCGGGCTCTGGCCGACGGTGCCGTAGACGTTCACGGTGGCGAGGGTGCGGTGCATCAGCAGCGGCGCGGGCTGCAAGGTGCTCACCGCGCTCCACCACGTCTGGCCCTGGCCGAGGTCGCGCCCGCCCGCGCACAGGGCGCGGCCGGCGGTCAGCGTGGCGTCGTCGATGTTCTGCGGGTTCGGTTTCCCGCCGCTCGCCGAGGCCTGGAACTGGCTCCACACCGACGGCGTCAGCTGGAGCGGTCCGCTGGCGTTCGCGGACGAGACGACCTTGTTGTAGAAGTCGCGGACCTCGACCGCGCCGAGCGGGACGGTCATCACGCCGTCGTCCTTCAGGCTCGAGCCGGTGGCGCGGCCGTGATCCGAGCCGATCTTCCCGAGCGCCGCCAGCGTCACCCAGGACAGCCTGCAGCCCGGCGTCTCCTTGCTCAGCGTCACGGTGGTCTTCGCGTAGCCGGTCATCGCGCGCAGCGGGATGTCGAGCCAGCCACTGGTCTTCGACACCCAGGCGTCGAACTCCTGCCCCATCTGCTGCGGGACCTTCGGCTGTTCCTTCGGCATCTCCGCGGGGGCGGACGACGTCGGCGGAGCGGGCGGGGCCGACGCCGGCGCGGCGACGGCCTCCGGCTTCGGCTCGTCCTTCGGCGCGAAGGTGACCGCGGCGATCAAAGCGGCGCCCGCGACGACCACCGCGGCGATGATCACCGGAAGTCTGCGGCGGCGGGAGGTTCCCTGCTCCATCACCGGCCTCCGGTGAGCCGGCCGAGGACGAACTCGCGGAAGGCGTCGACGTCGGTGGTCAGCGCGACGTCGATGGTGCGGCCGGGCACGGCCTGCGGATCGGTGCTTCGCAGCCTTCGCCGGTCTACGAGCGTCGCCCCGCGCGCGGGGCCGAAGCCGCACTCGACGTCCACGGGGTACGACTCGGTGTGGAGGATGCCCGGCCGGATCGCTTCGGCCACCGCGACCGCGTCGTGCATGACCATCCCGGGGATGCCGAGGATCGGGGTGTAGTGCCGGACGTAGGTCGGGGTCAGCGCTTCGAGCGCCGCGCCGAGCGGGCCGGACGCGGCGAGTTTGCCGAGCCAATCCGTGTCGACCGAGCACTGGTGCGTGATGTCGAGCGGGACCAGCACGGTCGGGACGTCCCCGTCGACCAGCACCCGGCGCGCGGCCTCGGGGTCGCTCCAGATGTTGAACTCGGCGGCCGTGGTGGAGTTCCCCTTGGTCACCCCGCCGCCCATGATGACGATCCGGCCGATCTTCTCGCGGATCTCCGGATGCGCCGCCAGCAGCAGCGCGATGTTCGTGAGCGGGCCGATCGGGGCGATGGTCACCGGCTCGTCGGCGGCCTCCAGCAGATCCACCAGGAGGCGGACGGCGCCGCGTCCGTCGAGCGGGCGCTTCGCCTCCGGCAGCGTGCCGGCGTGGCCGGACAGCCCGTCCTCGCCGTGGACGAACCCGGCGGGCTTGGCGTTGTCGTAGACCAGCGGCCGCGAGGCACCGGCGGCGACGGGGACGTCTTCGCGGCCGAAGAGCTGAAGCAGGCGGCGCGCGTTGGCCGTGGTGTGGCTCAGCGGGACGTTGCCGAACACCGTGGTCACACCGAGCAGGTCCACGTCCTCGGATTGCGTGGCCAGCGCCAGCGCGAAGGCGTCGTCGACCCCCGGGTCGGTGTCGATGATCAGCTTGGTGCCCATGCGCTTGCTCCCCTTTGCGGTCGGCGGCCTGATCACAGGTTACGGTCACCGGTATGACGTCCATGTGGGGTGCGCCCGCGCTGACGCGGCTCCGTGCCTGGGGCCAGGCCCGCCGTGATCCGCGGCAGGCGAAGTTCCTGACCAAGGATTCGCTGCGCTGGGTGCTGCGGAACCGCGCGTACACGCCTTGGTACCTGGTCCGGTACTGGCGGCTGCTGAAGTTCCGGATCGCGAACCCGCACATCATCCTGCGGGGGATGGTCTTCCTCGGCAAGGACGTCGAGATCCACTGCCGTCCCGGCTACGGACGGCTGGAGATCGGCCGCTGGGTGCACATCGGCGACGGAAACGCCATCCGCTGCCACGAGGGTTCACTGCGCATCGGCGACAAGGCGGTGTTCGGCCGCCAGAACGTGCTCAACGGCTACCTCGACATCGAGCTCGGCGCGGCCACGCTCGTCGCGGACTGGGTGTACATCTGCGACTTCGACCACGTCACCACTGACATCACCGTCCCGATCAAGGACCAGGGCATCGTGAAGTCGCCGGTCCGGATCGGGCCGGACACCTGGATCGGCACCAAGGTCTCCGTGCTCAAGGGCACCCGGGTCGGCCGCGGCTGCGTCCTCGGCGCGCACGCCGTGGTGCGGGGCGACATCCCGGACTACTCGATCGCCGTCGGTTCGCCGGCACGCGTCGTCCGGAACCGGCAGGACGACTACGCGGCCGACGCCGCGCGCCGCGAGGCTGTCGCGGACATGGCGCGTAAGGCGAACAAGGCACTCCAGAAAACCCTGGGCGTGGACTCGTAACTCGCGTGCTTGAACACGTGACTCGCGTGCTTGAAGACGTAACTCGCGTGTTCAGAGACGGATCTCGTGTGTTCCGCCTTCAAGCACGTGAGATCCGCCTCCAAGCACGCGAGTGCGGTTTCTGAGCACGCGAGTCACGTGCTCGTGCACACCGGGAACTAGCCGCGCAGCTGCTCGCGGACCTCCATGAGCGCGAAGCCCAGGAGGTTCTGCCCGCGCCAGTAGTCGGGGCGGGTGGCGTTCTTGTCGTCGCGGGCGACGCCGCTGCCCCAGACCAGGTCCATCTTGGACGCCTCGACGATCACCTTGTCGCCGGTGCCCAGCAGGAACTCCCGCTCCTCGTCGTGCTGGCGGAACTTCTCCAGGTTGCCGTCGATCACGATGTCGAAGCGGTGCCGCTCCCACACCTCGGCGTCGAAGCCGGAGACCTCGCGGCCGAGGATCTTGGCGGTCTTAGGGTCCGGCGCCTGACGGATGGCCACCGCGGCCTCGTGATCGCCGAACAGTTCCGCCTTGCTCGCCATCATGTAGTGCTCGGCCGTCGGGTACCGCTCGCCGTCCGCGACGAACGGCGCGAGCCACCACTGGCTCAGGCAGGCCGCGTTGACCCGGCCGCTCTTGAGCGGCGTGTGGCCGTAGAAGAGCTGGTACTCGGGCTCCGCGCCGCTGTGGACCAGCTCGCGCAACGCATCGAGACTCCGGACTCCGTCGACCTTGCTCACCATGGCGACCAGTGGACCACAGACCACCGACAACCTCGTGAACCACCCACTGGACCACTCTCCGCCGTGGTCCGAGGCGGTCAGTACATTCAGCATTCGTGCAAGGGATCGAAACGGTGAGCGCCCGAACGGTCGAAGAGGCCGCCAAGCGATTGGCCGGGGTGGTGACCCGCACGCCGCTCGAACCGAACGAGCGGCTCTCGGCGCGGGTCGACGCCCGGGTCTGGCTCAAACGCGAAGACCTCCAGACCGTGCGCTCGTACAAGATCCGCGGTGCCTACAACTTCATCGTCCAGCTCGACGCGGAGCACCGGGAGCGCGGCGTCGTCTGCGCGAGCGCGGGCAACCACGCGCAGGGTGTCGCGTACGCGTGCCGACGTCTCGGCGCGGACGGCCGCGTCTACGTCCCGGGCACGACTCCCCGGCAGAAGCGCGAGCGGATCGCGACGCTAGGTGGTTCGCACATCGAGGTCATCGTCGTCGGCGAGACCTACGAAGACGCCTTCACCGCCGCGAAGCAGGACGCGGAGAAGACCGGCGCGACGCTGGTCCCCGCGTTCGACGCGCCGGAGACGGTCGCCGGGCAGGGGACGGTCGCTATGGAGGTCGTCGCGCAGCTCGGGTTCGTCCCGGACGTCATGGTGGTGCCGGTCGGCGGGGGCGGCCTGCTCGCGGGGATCGCCGCATGGGCCGCGGAACGGGCGCCGGAGATGCGGATCGTCGGGGTCGAACCGGCGGGCGCGGCCTGCATGGCGGCCGCGCTGGCGGCCGGTGAGCCGGTGCGGCTCGAAGCCGTCGACACGTTCGTGGACGGCGCCGCTGTCGCGCTGGCCGGATCGGTCACGTATCCGCTGGTCCGCGACGGCGGCGTCGAACTCACCGACGTCGCCGAGGGCGCGATCTGCACGGAGATGCTCTCGATGTACCAGTCCGACGGCGTGATCGCCGAACCCGCCGGCGCGCTCGCGACCGCCGCGCTGGGCAAGACGGTGAAGATCGACCCCGGGCAGATCGTGGTGTGCGTCGTCTCCGGCGGCAACAACGACGTCAGCCGCTACGGCGAAGTGCTCGAACGGTCGCTGATCCACGAAGGCCTGAAGCACTACTTCCTGGTGGGGTTCCCGCAGGAGCCCGGCGCGCTGCGGCGATTCCTCGACGAGGTCCTCGGACCGGACGACGACATCACGCGGTTCGAATACGTGAAGCGCAACAGCCGGGAGACGGGCCCGGCGCTGATCGGCGTCGAACTCGCGCGCCCCGGTGACCTCGAAGGGCTGCTGCACCGGCTGGAGGCGAGCCCGTTGCAGGTGGAGCGGGTGGAACCGGGCAGCCCGCTCTTCCACTTCCTGGTGTGACCCGCCCGCGTTTCGTCCTCTGGATGCTGTCCTTGCACGCGCAAGTACCGCATCCAGAGGACGAAACGCGATCTAGCGGAAAGCGGCGAGGTGGGTCCGGGCCCAGGTCGCGAACGGCCGCGGCTCCCGGCCGGTGAGGTCCTGGACGGCACCCGTGACCGCGGAATCGTCGAACTCGCCCTCGGCGAAGAAGCGGAAGAAGGCGTCGACGTACTTCTCCGGCATTTCCGCGCTCATCGTCGTCCGGGCCTCGTTGTCCGGCAACGGTTCCAGCCGTAGTTCCCGCCCGAGCAGTTCGCTCAGCACGCGGAGCCGGTCGGCGGGCCGGAGCGAACCCGGACCCGTGATGGCGTAAGCCCGGCCCTCGTGTCCCGGCGTGGTCAGGGATTCGGCGGCGACGGCGGCGATGTCGTACGGATCGATCGTCGCCACCGGCACGTTCGCGAACGGCTCGCGGACGACGTCCCCGGCCTGCAGCTGCGGGATCCATTGCAGCGTGTTGGACATGAACCCGCTCGGCCGCAGGAAGGTCCAAGCCAGCTTCGACGCGCGTACCGCCGCCTCGGCCGCCATGTGCGTTCCGGCGACGGCGTTGTCCGGCTGCCCGCCGACGACCGAACGCGACGACAGCAGTGTCACCTGCTCGACGCCCGCGCCGCGCATCACCGCGAGCGCGCCGGGCATGTCGTCGTAGCCGCCGAGCAGGAAGACCGCCCGGACGCCTTCCATCGCGGTCTTCAGGCTCGTCGGTTCGTTGAGATCGCCTATCACTCCTTCGACGCCGTCGGGCAGCGGCCGCGGCGTGCGGACCAGCGCTCTGACGGAATGTCCGCCGTTCGCCAGGATTCCGGTCAGTTCCGAGCCGACGTTCCCGCCTGCCCCGGTCACCAAGATCATGCAGTTCTCCCCAGTGCGGTGGCCGCCGTCACACCGGCGGCCGTCGTCGGCAACCCTGCCAGGGAGATCAAGACGGCTCAAGGCGCCTTCGGCACCGCCGGGTACGGGACGAAGGTGCTCGTGTTCTCGTCGACGGTCAGCTGCTTGCCGATCGTGGGGAACGCGCGCTGCGAACAGGCCGGACGTTCGCAGACTTTGCAACCCATGCCGATCGGGGTGGCCGCGGCGCGATCGTCGAGGTCGAGCCCGGTCGAATAGATCAGCCGTTTCGCGTGCCGGAGTTCGCAGCCGAGGCCGACGGTGAACGTCTTGCCGGGGCTGCCGTAGCCGCCGATGTTGCGCGAGACGGTCCGCGCGATCCAGAAGTAGCTCTTGCCGTCGGGCAGGGTCGCGATCTGGGTGAGGATCTTGCCCGGCTGGGTGAACGCTTCGTAGATGTTCCACAGTGGACACGCGCCGCCGACACGGGAGAAGTGGAAACCGGCGGCGGACTGGCGTTTCGACATGTTCCCGGCCCGGTCGACGCGCACGAACGAGAACGGCACCCCGCGGTTCTTCGGCCGTTGCAACGTCGAGAGCCGGTGGCAGACCGTCTCGAAGCCGACGCCGAAGTGGTCGCACAGCCGCTCGATGTCGTAGCGGAAGCGTTCCGCGCAGGCCACGAACGGTCCGTAGGGGAGGATCAGCGCGCCCGCGAAGTAGTTCGCGAGCCCGACGCGCGCCAGTGACCGCGCGGCGGGCCCGGAGAACGCCCAGGAGTCGGCGAGTTCGGTGATCAGGTCGTCGTATTCGAGCAGGGCGATCTGCGAGGCCATCCGGAACGCCTGCTGCCCGACGCGCAGGCTCGGCGCCAGCCGCAGCACCCGCGGCCCCGGCTCGTACCGGTGCTGCTGGCCGTTGGCCTCGTCGATGCCTTCGTTCGTGACGTCGACGCCGTAGCGCTGGATCAGCGTCTCCTTCAGCGACGCGAGCACCTGGCCGCGGTGCAGCGGGATGTCCCGTGCCATCCGTTCGGCGCGTTCGTCCAGCTCGGCGACGTAGTTCTCCCGCTCGTAGAAGAAGTCGCGGACCTCTTCGTGCGGCAGCGCGGTGGCGGCGCTGCCGTGCAGGCCGAGGCCGTTCTCCATGGTCAGCGCGGCGGTGTTCTCGACGGCGTTGCGGTAGCTGCGATGCAGTTTGACCAGGGCCTGGGCGATCGTCGGGAGGTTCGTGGCGAGGTCGTTGAGCTCGCTGTTCGTGACGTCCACGCCGAGCACCTCGTCGAGCAGCGCTTCCTTCACATCGGCCACCAGCCGCGCGGTGTCGTTGTTCGCGAAGAACTCGGTGTCCACTCCGAACGCCTGCGTGATGCGAAGGAGCACCGGGACGGTCAGCGGACGCGAGTTGTGCTCGATCTGATTGAGGTAACTGGGTGAGATCTCCAGCACACGAGCGAGATCAGCCTGGCTCATGGACCGGCTTTCGCGCAGATGCCGCAGCTTCGCTCCGGCGAAGGTTTTGTCCACTGAGGCCTCTCTGTCCGCAAGGTTTCCGGGCCTGAACGATTCAGTGAACGGTCAAGCCCGTGGATTTTCGCTCCGCTTGCGAACGCGAGATTCGCAACCTTTGCAAGATGCTACGGAAGCTTCGCAGAAATTGGCAAATTGGAGCCCTGGATCGGATTTCCCCTGTCATGTCAGGGTCGAGTCAGGAAAGGCGATCACTCGCAAACTTCGCAACACCCGGGAGAATCCGATGACTCAGCACGCGCAGCAGCTGGAGCAGGCGGCCGCCGAACTGGCCAAGCAGTGGGAGACCGACCCCCGCTGGGCGGGCGTGAAGCGTTCGTACTCCGCGGCTGACGTGGTCAAGCTGCGCGGCAGCGTGGTCGAAGAGCACACGCTCGCCCGCCGCGGTGCGGAGAAGCTGTGGGACCTCCTGCACAACGAGGACTACGTCCACTCGCTGGGCGCCCTGACCGGTAACCAGGCCGTGCAGCAGGTCCGCGCCGGCCTCAAGGCCATCTACCTGTCCGGCTGGCAGGTCGCCGCCGACGCGAACCTCTCCGGCCAGACCTACCCGGACCAGAGCCTCTACCCGGCCAACTCGGTGCCCGCCGTCGTCCGCCGCATCAACAACGCGCTGGGCCGCGCCGACCAGATCAACTGGGCCGAGGGCAACACCGACATCGACTGGTACGCCCCGATCGTCGCCGACGCCGAGGCCGGCTTCGGTGGCCCGCTCAACGCCTTCGAGCTGATGAAGGGCATGATCGCCGCCGGCGCCGCGGGTGTGCACTGGGAGGACCAGCTCGCTTCCGAGAAGAAGTGTGGTCACCTCGGCGGCAAGGTGCTGATCCCGACCAAGCAGCACGAGCGCACGCTGAACGCCGCCCGCCTCGCCGCGGACGTGCTGAACGTGCCGTCGCTGATCGTCGCCCGCACCGACGCCCAGGCCGCCACGCTGATCACCAGCGACGTCGACGAGCGTGACCGCAAGTACGTCACCGGCGAGCGCACCGCCGAGGGCTTCTACAACGTCACCAACGGCATCGACCCCTGCATCGACCGCGGTCTCGCCTACGCCGAGTACGCCGACCTGCTGTGGATGGAGACCTCCAAGCCGGACCTCGAGGTCGCCCGCCAGTTCGCCGAGGCGATCAAGGCGAAGTACCCGAACCAGATGCTGGCTTACAACTGCTCGCCGTCGTTCAACTGGAAGAAGCACCTGGACGACGCGACGATCGCGAAGTTCCAGCGCGAGCTCGGCCACATGGGCTACAAGTTCCAGTTCATCACCCTGGCCGGCTTCCACGCCCTGAACTACTCGATGTTCGACCTGGCGCACGGTTACGCCCGCGAAGGCATGACCGCCTACGTCGACCTGCAGGAGCGCGAGTTCGCTTCGGAGGACCGCGGGTACACCGCCACGAAGCACCAGCGCGAGGTCGGCACCGGCTGGTTCGACAACGTCGCGACCGCGCTGAACCCGGAGAGCTCGACCACCGCGCTCGCCGGTTCCACCGAGGCCGAGCAGTTCTGATCCCTCGCAAGTAGGTGCCAGGTGGCGGTCTCCCACCCTCCCCCCAAGGGAGACCGCCACCGCCCTTCCCCTTCTATCTCTCGCGAAGCCCAGCGGAGGCACACCATGGTTGAGAAGCTGAACTACCGGATCGACGTCTGCGGACCTGCCGGTGACCGGTTCGACGAGATCCTCACCCCGGCCGCACTGGACTTCGTGGCCAAACTGGACAACGCCTTCGCCGGCCGCCGCCGCGAGCTGCTCGACGCCCGCCGTCTGCGCCGCGAAGAGCTGCAGTCCGGCGAGAAGCCGCTGGGCTTCCTGCCCGAGACGCACGCCGTCCGCGACGACAGCAGCTGGTCGGTCGCCCCGGCCGCGCCCGGTCTCGAAGACCGCCGCGTCGAGATCACCGGCCCGACCGACCGCAAGATGACGGTCAACGCGCTCAACTCCGGTGCGAAGGTCTGGCTCGCCGACTTCGAGGACGCGACGTCGCCGACCTGGCACAACGTCATCGACGGCCAGCTCAACCTGTTCGACGCGATCCGCCGCAACATCGACTTCACCACCGAGGCGGGCAAGCGCTACACGATCGGCGACGAGCCCGCGACGATCGTCGCCCGCCCCCGCGGCTGGCACCTGGTGGAGAAGCACATCCGCATCGACGGCCGCCCGGTTTCGGCGAGCCTGGTCGACTTCGGCCTCTACTTCTTCCACAACGCGCGCCAGCTCCTGGCCCGCGGCAGCGGCCCGTACTTCTACCTGCCGAAGCTCGAGAACCACCTCGAAGCGCGGCTGTGGAACGACGTCTTCCTGCTGGCGCAACGGGAACTCGGCATCCCGCGCGGCACGATCCGGGCGACCGTGCTGATCGAGACGATCACCGCCGCGTTCGAGATGGAGGAGATCCTCTACGAACTGCGCGAGCACATCGCCGGGCTGAACGCCGGCCGCTGGGACTACATCTTCAGCGTCATCAAGAACTTTTCCTCGCACGGCGCGGACTTCGTGCTCCCGGACCGCGCGCAGGTGACGATGACCGTCCCGTTCATGCGGGCCTACACCGAACTGCTGGTGAGCACCTGCCACAAGCGCGGGGCGCACGCCATCGGCGGCATGGCGGCGTTCATCCCGAGCAAGGACCCGGAGATCAACGCGACCGCGTTGCAGAAGGTGCGCCAGGACAAGGAACGCGAGGCGAACGACGGCTTCGACGGCTCGTGGGTCGCGCACCCCGGCCTCGTCCCGGTCTGCCGCGAGGTGTTCGACGAGGCGCTCGGCGGCTGGCCGAACCAGCTCGGCAAGCTCCGCGAGGACGTCGTCGTCACCGCCGAGGACCTGCTCGACGTCGCGAGCGCCGGTGGCGAGGTCACCGAAGCCGGTGTCCGCGCCAACATCAACGTCGCGCTGCGTTACGTCGACGCCTGGCTGCGCGGCACCGGCGCGGCGGCGATCCACAACCTGATGGAGGACGCCGCCACCGCCGAGATCGCCCGCTGCCAGGTGTGGCAGTGGATCCGCAACGGCACGAAGCTCGAAGACGGCACCGCGCTCACCCGCGAACTCGCCGTGTCCTATTTGGACGAAGAGCTGGCGTCGGTGCGGTCCGAACTGGGCGAGGACAACCGTCTCGGCGACGCCTACGAGATCTTCACCGAGACGGCGCTGGGCGAGAAGCTGCCGAGCTTCCTCACCACCGGCGCGTACGCGCGGTACCTGACCACGCATTGATCAGGCTCCGGCCGCTCCTACCTGACGCGGGGCGGCCGGGTTCCACACCGGTTTGGGACGGTGTGGCCCAACGGGTCCGGTGGCGGAGGCTCCCCGCCACCGGACCCGCTTCACGCGCACGCTCTTCCGGTAGCGCTGTCGGGCGTGCGTCCGTAGGTGTCATGAGGGGTCCCCATGAGACGTTTTTCGTCCCATGGGGACCCCTCATGACGTGCGGGTGGGGGACGCTTTCCCGCGCCCCACCTCACCAGCGGAACGGGATGAACCGGTCACGGATGGCGAATAGGTAGCGGTACCTAGTGATACCCCCGTTGTTTCGGCGGCGGGTCGCGCGGATGCTCGGCGCCGGGTGGGAATTCCGCCTGTTTCCCCGAGGAGCCACCATGAAGAAGCAGTTGAGAAGCGTCTTGGCCGCGGCCTTCGCGATCCTCGCCGTCGTCCTCGCCGCGCCGGCCGTGTCCGCCTCCGCGACGATCTCGATGCGGCCGGACTGCGTCCGCCCCTGCCACTTCTGATCTTCGCCACCTAGAGCAGCCCCGGGGGTCGTGCCCCTCGCGACCCGCGACACTCGTGGAGGGGGGATCCGGTTCCCCCGACGTACCGGGTTCCCCCTCCGCCCCAGCGCCGCGTGGGTTGTGAAGGGCCCCTTTCCTACCCTGAAGGTAGTGAAGGAGGCCTTCACGGACGCCGTGATCGCCACATTCGCTCCAGGTGCACCAGCAGTCACAGCGGTAGCGCGTGAAGGCCCCCTTCCTTGCGTCTAGCGCAAGGAAGGGGGCCTTCATGTACAAGCGCCGCGTTTAGTCCTCTGAACGCGGTTTACGGCTCGAAGGCGTTGCCCGTCGCGATCTTCGGGCGGCCCAGTTCCACCGGCTCGCCGACGCGAGCCCGCCGGTAGACCGCGACGGTCGCCTCCGCGATACGCCCCCAGTCGAAGTCCGCCGCCAGGCGCGACTGCGCGGTCAGCGCCCGCCGCGCCGCGGCGACCTCGTCGTCCAGCACCGCCTCGACGGCGTCCCCGAGCGCGTCGACGTCGCCGGGGCTGAAGGCCAGGCCGGTCTCGCCGTCGACGACGACCTCGCCGAGCCCGCCCGCGGTGGACGCCACGAGAGGAGCCTTCGCGGCGGCCGCCTCGAGCGCGACGATCCCGAACGGCTCGTAGCGGCTGGGCAGCACGACGGCGTCGGCCGCGGCCAGGATGGCGCGCAGTTCGCGGTCGGACAGGTGCCCGACGAAGTCCACGGCGCGGCGAACGCGCAGCTTGCGCGCCTGGTCGACCAGTTCCTCCAGATGCCTGCCCTTGCCGGCGACGACCAGCCGGGTCCCCGGTTTGGCGCGGCGGATCCGGGGGAGCGCGGCGAGCAGGTCCTGCACCCCCTTCTCCCATTCCAGCCGTCCGAAGTACAGCAGCAGCGGCGCGCCGGAGGGGCTGTAGACCTCGCGCGCGTGCGCGACCTCTTCGGCGGGCACCTGCCAGGTGCGCTCCTCGATGCCGTTGTGGATCACGGTGACCGCGTCGCCGTCGACCTCGAACAGATGCGCCACCTCGCGGCGCATGGCCTGCGAACAGGTGATCAGCGCGTCCGAGCGGTTCGCGAGCCACCATTCGACCGAGTGAACCTGCTGGTTCAGCGGATGCGAGAGCCAGCCGGAGTGCCGTCCGGCCTCGGTGGCGTGGATCGTGCCGACCAGCGGGACCCGCGCGGCCTCGGCGATCGCGATCGCCGGGTGGGTGACCAGCCAGTCGTGCGCGTGCACGACGTCCGGCTGCCAGCCGCGCAGCAGGTCGGTCGCGGCGCGGACCATCGCGTGCCCCATGGCCAGCGTCCACGCGACGAGGTCCCGTTCGAAGGTCACGTGCAGCGGATCCTCGGCGACCCGGATGATCCGCACGCCCTCGACCACGCGATCGGTCCTCGGATGGGTCTCGGCGTCGGTGCCCGCCGTGTGACGGCACAGGACGACCACGTCGTGCCCCTGCCGGGCGAGGTGCCGGGCCAGGGCGTGGACGTGCCGTGCGAGTCCGCCGACGACCACGGGTGGGTACTCCCACGACAACATCAGCACGCGCATGGGTGGAGGTTACTCGTGAGTCGGTGGTCACCGGGACGGGGCGATCACCCATCGGTGAAAGCCGGGCGAGGGCGACAGGGGCGGCGATCTTTGCCACCATCGGGCCGATGACGTCTTCGGTGAACGCGGCCGAACCGGCCTTCAAGCCCGTCGAACCGGTCCTGTCGACCCCGTGGTCCGCGCAGGTCGGGCCCGGCAACGCGCTGCCCGGGTACCCGCGCCCGCGACTCGTCCGCGAACGCTGGCTGAACCTCAACGGCGTCTGGGAGTACGCGGGGGACCGCTCGCCCGGCCGGAACGGGTACGGCGAGCGGATCCTGGTGCCGTTCCCGCCGGAGTCCGCGCTTTCCGGGATCGGGCGGCACGACGAAACCCTGTGGTACCGCAAGGTTTTCCAGGTCCCGTCCGAGTGGGACGGACAGCGGGTGATGCTCCGCTTCGGCGCCGTCGACCAGTCCGCGACGGTCCGGGTCAACAACCAGGAGGTCGCCGTCCACAAAGGTGGGTACACGGCCTTCAGCGCGGACATCACCGACGTGCTGCGGCCGTCGGGATCGCAGGAACTGACCGTCCGCGCGATCGATCGGACCGACGCCTCGACGCATCCCGTCGGCAAGCAGCGCAACGCCCCGGAAGGGATCTTCTACACCTCCGCGTCGGGCATCTGGCAGACCGTCTGGCTGGAGCCGGTGCCGTCCGCGCACGTCGCGGATCTGCCGCTGACCCCGGACCTCACCGGGGTGACGGTTGTGCCCAAGGTCACAGGCGGCGCCCGCGTCGAAGCGATCGTCAGCGAGCCCGGCGGCCCGGAGGTGGCACGCGTCGCGGGGGACGCGGGACGGCCGTTGCGCGCGGAGGTGCCTTCGCCGCGTCTGTGGACACCGGACGACCCCTACCTCTACGACCTCGAAGTCCGCTTGCTCGACGAGAGCGGCACCGTGCTCGACGTCGTCGAGTCCTACACCGGGCTGCGCACGATCGGGACGGTCGCCGACGCCGAGGGCAGGCCGCGGATCGCGCTCAACGGCCGGATCACCTTCCTCCACGGCCCGCTCGACCAGGGCTACTGGCCGGACGGGATCCACACCGCCCCCACCGACGAGGCGCTGCGGTTCGATCTGGAGAAGACCAAGGAACTCGGCTTCAACTTCGTCCGCAAGCACGTCAAGGTCGAGCCGGAGCGCTGGTATCACTGGGCGGACAGACTGGGCCTGCTCGTCTGGCAGGACATGCCCTCGCTCACCGTCTCCTTCGACGGTCCACCCGGGATCGCGCCAGACCCGGTGCCCGAGGCGAAGGCACGGTTCGAAGCCGAACTGATCGAGATGGTCGAGCAGTTGCGCGGGGTGACCTCGATCGTCGGCTGGGTGCCGTTCAACGAGGGCTGGGGCGAATTCGACACCGCGCGGATCGCGAAGCTGGTGAAGGACCTCGACCCGACCAGGCTCGTCGTCGCGAACAGCGGGGTGAACTGCTGCTTCTCGCGGCCGGACGACGGCGCGGGCGACGTCTACGACGACCACACCTACGTCGGACCGGGGAAACCCGCGGTGAAGGACCACCGGGTGATCGTCGACGGCGAGTACGGCGGCCTCGGCCTGGTGCTCGACGAGCACCGCTGGCCGGGGAAACCGCGGGCCTACGAGATGACGCCGACCTCGGCACGGCTGACCGA
Source organism: Amycolatopsis thailandensis (assembly GCF_042723255.1). Lineage (NCBI taxonomy): Bacteria > Bacillati > Actinomycetota > Actinomycetes > Pseudonocardiales > Pseudonocardiaceae > Amycolatopsis > Amycolatopsis thailandensis. Next base: position 9,902 of record NZ_JBHXJK010000056.1, on the reverse strand, counting down.
ACGCTATGCCGAGGTCAGCGAACACCTCGAACGGATCGTCGCCGGAACCGGGCTTTCCGGCGCGATCTACACCCAGACCACCGACGTCGAGAACGAGGTCAACGGCCTGCTCACCTACGACCGCCGCGTGGTGAAGGCGGATCCGTCCGCGGTCTCCGCCCGCAACCGCGCGGTGATCGAGGCGGGTCAGTCCGGCTGAGGCTCGATCGGACCGCCGGAGTCACGGACCCTGACGGGCACCCCGAGCAGCTGAGAAGGCAGCTGCCCGGGGTCGTGACCGGGGGTCATCCAGACGTCGATGGTGGGTGCGCCCTCGGCCTCGCCTTGCCCGACCCCGACCACTCCGGGGACGTCGTCGAGCCACCGCGACGCCGTGACGAGCGCGGCATCCACATCGGACACTTCGGCCACTACGGGTACACCCTGATCCCGAGCGCGGCCTCGACCAGCGTGATCCGGTTGACCACGGTGACCGCGGGCGAACCCGCGAACAGCAGGCCGACGGCGAAGTCGTTGTCCAGCTCCGCCACGATGCTGCCCGAGTCGCCACCGGCCGACATGTTGGTGGTGAGCAGCTGGTTCGCGAACCTGGCCACCCGGCCGCCGCCGTAGTTGACGTCCACCGTGGCGTTGATGTTCGTGATCCGCCCTGTCGTCCAGTTGGTGGTCCGGCCGGCCTTCTGCACCGCTAGACCGACGGTCGGTGCCGGGTTCACGCCCCGGAGGTCGCCGACCCAGAAGATCCGCCGGTCGAGGTCGTGGAACTGGCCTTCGGCGACGGCCGCGTCGACGAAGTTCAGCGGGACCGGCTGCCCGGGGGTGATGAACTTGATCGGCACGTACCGGCTCAGCCTGGCGATGATGTCGCTGGGGATGACGCCGCCGTCGAACGGGCCCGGCTGCAGGATCGGGTCGCCGATGGCCGCCGCGTTGGTGTTGGCCAGCACGTGGTTGTTGCTCAGGATGTAGAACCTCGGCGGTATGCCGGGCAGCGCGGCCGCGTCGTAGACGGCGGTGCCGTACGTGCCGGCGGTGATCTGGAAGTGGCCGACGCTCACCCCGCCGAACGCCGGGCGGAAACGCCGGGCCAGCGTCAGCGGATCGACGGCCTCACGGGGAGTTTCGACCTGGCGGACCGGCGGCGCCGCCGGTGCCTCGGCCAGCGACGGGGAAGCGCCGTTGACCTTCGGCGCCGCCACGGTCCGGCCCGCTTGCAGCACGCCGACCTGCTGGACGTCGGTGGGCACACCGGAAAGCGTCGCCGGGATGAGGTCGTCGTCACGGAGCAGCTCGCTCGGCAGCTTGGTGTCGACCAGGACCGTGATCGCCTTTTCCCCGGTGTCGGTTCCGCCCGACCACTTGGTGCCGAGCGCCACACCCACGACGTTCTGCCTGTCGAGGAGAGCGTTCTCTTCGGACGCCTGCACTGTCGCCAGTGAGAGGAATTCCTTGGGCAGCATGTTCTTTTCGATCATTTCGGCCACACTTTTCTGGTTGTCGGCGTTGACGAAGTGCGGGAGCCCCGACGAAGGAGTCTTCCCCTGTCCGCGGGGCCGCGCCATAGTGCAATCGGGTAGACCGATTCACCTCTCTGTCGACGACAATTCCCTTGTGTGGCAAGGGTTTGTGAACGATAAACCAGCCATCGCGCGAGTGTCGCGGGTATTCGGGGACTTTGGTCACCGGTTCGCCGGAAAAGGAAACGGGCGGCTTTCCGGAGTGATCCGGAAAGCCGCCCGTGGAAGAGCGGAGTCAGCCGCTGATCGCGGCGTCGATGGCCTTGGTGATCGTCTCGTCCTCGGGTTCGGTGCGCGGACGGAATCGCCCCACCACTTCACCGGAAGGGGCGACGAGGAACTTCTCGAAGTTCCACTGCACGTCGCCGGCGGCGCCTTCCGCGTCGGCCGCCTTGGTGAGTTCGGTGTAGAGCGGGTGCCGGGTCTCCCCGTTGACGTCCAGCTTTTCGAAGAGCGGGAACGAAACACCGTACGTCGTCGAGCAGAAGGTCTGGATCTCCTCGGCGGTGCCCGGTTCCTGGCCCGCGAACTGGTTGCACGGGAACCCGACGACGGAGAAACCCTTGTCCGCGTAGCGTTCCTGCAACTTCTCCAGGCCGGTGTACTGCGGCGTCAGGCCGCACTTCGACGCCACGTTCACCACCAGCAGCGTCTTGCCTTCGAGCGTGCCGAGGGTGGTGTCCTCGCCCGCCAGCGTCTTCAGCGGGATGTCGTGGATCCCCATGGTTTCCCCTTTCGTCATTTCTTCAGCAGGTCACGCGCGTCGACGTGGCCGAACGGCCCGTCGTCGCGCCGGAACGCGGCCGCCGTGTCCCGGGCCCGATCGTGCGCGCCGTCGCGGAGCAGCCCGGCGAGCGTGTCGAACCGGTCGGTGTGGACCTTCGCCCGCCGCCGCGCGTAGTCGGCGGCGGAATCCTTGGTGACCATGAACGCCCAGTCGCTCGAAAGCGCGAGCATCGCCTCGGCGACGGCCTGATCCCGGACGGCGTCGCGGGTCGTGGTGTCCATTCCGGCGACGAGGTCGAGCATCCGGTGCTGCAAGGCGGTGTTGTCCCGCACCATGTCGGCGACCTGCTCGCCGTCCCAGACCCGCCAGTCCTTGCCGGAACCCCACGACGACGCCGGGAGGTCGACCTTCCCGCCGAGGTGGCCCGCTTCGAGCGCGCCCTTGAGCGTGGTCACGCGGACGCCCGCCTCGGGCAGCGCGCGCAGGACGCCTTCGAGCCACGCCGGTCCCTCGTGCCACCAGTGCCCGAACAGTTCCGTGTCGTACGCGGCGACGACGAGCGATTCGCGGCCGTGCTCGGCCTTGAGCGAGCGCAGCCGGGAGACGACGGTGTCGACGAAGTCCTGGACGTGGCCGCCGAGCGTGGCCGCCGCCATCGCCGGGTCGTACGGTGCCTTGTCCGGTGGCTCGATGGTCTTGCCGGTCACCCGCGACGGCTTGAGGCCGACCTCGTGCGCCCAGGTGTGGAAGTCGCGATAGGCGGCGTGGCCGGGGTAGCCGGCCTTCGGCGACCAGACGCGGTACGTGACTTCGAGGTCCCGGCCGAAGCAGACGACGTCGGAATCGCCGACAGTGCGGGCCGCCGACGTGTCGCCGTGCAGGGATGGCCCGTCGACCATGAACCGCTGGACGCCCGCGGCCGCGTACCCGGTCTCCATACCGGGCGCGTAGCCGCATTCGGGTGCCCAGATGCCTTCGGGGCGCCGTCCGATCCGCGACGCGGTGTCGGCGAGGCCGCCGCGCAGCATGAAGTCGCGGACCGCCGGGTCGAGCAGCGGCTGGAACGGATGCGCCAGCGGGCCGCCGAGCAGCTCGATCGTCCCGTTGTCCACAAAGGACCGGAGGATCGGCGAGAAACCGTGCCGCCAGCGGGTTTCGAGTTCCTCCGACGCCTTGGTCGCCGTCCGGTACTCGCTCGCGGCGAGGTCGCGCAGCAGCGGGTCGCCGCGCCAGAGCGTCGACGCGTGCCAGGAACGCAGCTGCCAGTGTCCGAGCCAGTCGTGGAAGGCGTCGATGCAGTACGGGTCGTCGAGCTGGGCGGCGAGGATCGGCGTCATGCCCAGGGTGAGGACGTCTTCGCGGCCCTCGTCGGCGAAGCGGCGCAGGAGGTCGACCATCGGCAGATAGGAATGTGCCCAGGCCTGGTAGAGCCATTCCTCGCCGACCGGCCAGGACCCGTGGTGCGGCAACCAGGGCAGATGGCTGTGCACGACGAGGCAGAACGTGCCTTCGTACTCGCTCATCGGCGCACCGCCACGGCGACCAGGTCGAGGCTGGTGTCCAGGCCTTCACCGTGGACGGCGAAATCCGCGGCCTGGATGCCTTCGACGTCGGCGAGCAGTTCCGCGGGCCAGGTCGCCTGGCCGGGAAGCTGTCCCATGACGACGTCGAGCTGGGCGTCGATGATCGAACCGCCGTATTTGGCGTCGAGCTTCGCGACGCCCTCGCCGTGGTGGAGGCCATGCAGGGTCTCGACCTCGAAACCGGCGTCGCGCAGCAGTTCGTCCAATTCGGACGGTGCGAGTTCCCTGGTGTGGAACGGGTTCAGCGGGGTGTCGCTGTCCGGGGTGAAGGTCAGCCGGTTGGGTGTGGTGACGATCAGCCGTCCGCTGGGGGAGAGCACGCGGCGGCATTCGGCGAGGAAGGCGCCCTGGTCCCAGAGGTGCTCGATCACCTGGAAGTTGGCGACGACGTCGACCGAGGCGTCCCGCAGCGGCAGGAACACCAGGTTCGCCCTGGCCACGCCGATGCCGGGGTAGCGGCGGGCGACGTGCTCGGTGGTGGGGACGTCGTAGTCGAGCGCGAGCACCCGTTCGGCGACGGTGGCGATGAGCCCGGCGCCGTAACCCTCACCGCAGCCGGCTTCCAGGACGGTCTTGCCCTCGCACAGCGGCAGGAGCTGTTGATACGCGGCCTCGTGGCGGCGGTACCAATAGTTTTCCTCGGCGATGCCCGGCACGGTGCGCTCACCGGTGAGGTGCAGCGCTTCGGCCCTGGTGGCTGGGGTGGTCACGCCGCGACCCTACCGGCCGGTCACTTCCCACTCCGCCGCAGTTAGTCCTCTGGATGCGGTAGTTGCACGCGCAAGGACCGCATCCAGAGGACTAAACGCGCTGTCACGTTTCGCGGCGCTGTCCAGTCCAGAAGACATGCAACGGACAATCACCCGCGTACTGCTCGTCGTCTTCGGCCTCGTCGAACTGCCAGTCGGGCTGTGGCCACTGCTCAGCCCAGAGGGCTTCTACCGGGACTTCCCCGGCTTCCGCACCGGCTGGGTCGCCATGGACGGCCCCTTCAACGAACACCTGATCACCGACTTCGGCGGCCTCAACCTGGCGCTCGCGGCGATCCTGATCGGCGCCGCCGTGATCGGGACGACCGCCGTGGCCAGGCTCGCCGCGCTGTCGACCTTCCTGTTCGGACTGCCGCACTTCCTCTATCACCTTGGCCACGTCTCGCACTTCGAGCCGGTGGACCAGGTGCTGATCGTCGTGACGACGGCGCTGGGCGCGGTCCTCCCGCTGGTCCTGGTGCTGATCCCCTCGAAGCGGGCTACACCGGCGACACCGTGATGCCGATGGCGCCGGGGCCGAGGTGGGCGCCGAGGATCATGCTGGCGTCCACCAGGGTGCTGTCGACCATCTTGGGCAGCCGCGCGCGCAACCGCCCGCCGATCTCCAGGTCGCGTTCGTCCGGGCCGAACCGGGTGATCGCGATCTCGACGTCCTGATCGCCCGCGCAGTCCACCGCGAGGTCGACGAGTTTGTTGAGCGCCCGCCGCTGGCCCGGCACCCGGGTCAGCGGGGCGACCTCGCCGTTCTTCAGTGTCAGCAGGGGTTTGATCGAGAACGCGGAACCGAGGAACGCCTGCGCGGCGCCGATCCGGCCGCCGCGGCGCAGGAACTCCAGCGTGTCGACGTAGAGGATCTCGCGGCTGCCGCGGAACCGGCGTTCGGCCGCGTCGATCACCCGGCTCGCCTGGCCACCGGCGGCGGCGACCTTGGCCGCCGACGTCGCCGCGAAACCGAGGCTCATCCCGGTGGTCCCGCTGTCGAGGACGTGCACCGGGATGTTCACCTGCTGAGCGGCTTCGCGGGCGGCGTTCACCGTCTCCGACATCCGTCCCGAGATGTGGACGCTGACGATCGCCGAGGCGCCCTTGCTCGCGGCGTCCTGGAACGCCCAGAAGAACGCGGCGACCTCGGGCGGTGCCGTCCTCACCGGCGTCCCGGCGCGCAGGTGGTCGATGATTTCTTCGCGGTCGTAGCGGTTCTCCTCGTCGAACTGCTCTCCGACCTGCAGTTGGACCTGAACGACGCCGATTCCCCAGCGTTCGGCGACCGGGGCGGGGAGACAGGCGGTGGAGTCCGTGATCACGGCGACGGGGCCGGGCATGGAACGCATGGTGGGGCAGGTTAGCCCGTCACCCTCGCGGGGAGTACCCCGGAATACGGCCGTTCGGGTTAGTCGCCCGGTTACACTCACTTCCGGGTGAAATACCTGGACGATGGTCCCACTAAAACGTGCATCCAGGTGAATGAGGTCACCTCGGCGGGCCGCGGCGGGAAAATGGCCCTAATCTACCGGCCAGTAGAGCTGTTGCCCCGTGGCCGACGCCGGCCACTAACGGGAGGTCGAAGTAGACCCATGACGAACATCGTTGTCCTGGTCAAGCAGGTACCGGACACCTACTCGGAGCGGAAGCTCTCCGGTGCCGACAACACTCTTGACCGCGAATCCGCCGACGCCGTGCTCGACGAGATCAACGAGAAGGCCGTCGAAGAAGCCCTGAAGATCAAGGAAGCCGGCGAGGGCGAGGTCACCGTCGTCTCGGTGGGTCCCGACCGCGCGACCGACGCGATCCGCAAGGCGCTGTCCATGGGTGCCGACAAGGCCATCCACGTCTCCGACGAGGCCCTTCACGGCTCCGACGCGATCGCCACCGCCAAGGTGCTGGCCGCCGCGATCTCGAAGGTCGAAGGCTTCGACCTGGTCATCACCGGTAACGAGGCCTCCGACGGCCGCGGTGGCGCCGTGCCGGCGATCATCGCCGAGCTGCTGGGCCTGCCGCAGCTGACCCACGTGAACGAGCTGACCGTCGACGGCTCCTCGATCAAGGCCGACCGCTACACCGAGGACGGCGTCACGCACCTCGAGGCGAACCTGCCCGCGGTCGTGAGCGTCGGCGAGAAGATCAACGAGCCGCGCTACCCCTCCTTCAAGGGGATCATGGCCGCCAAGAAGAAGCCGGTCGAGACGCTGACCGTCGCGGACCTCGGCCTCGACGCCGGCGAGGTCGGCCTCGGCAACGCCTGGTCGTCCGTGCTCGAAGCCTCCCCGAAGCCGCCGCGCACCGCCGGTGAGCGCGTCGAGGACGAGGGTGACGGCGGCAGCAAGGTGGCCGCCTACCTGGTCGCGCAGAAGCTCATCTGAGACAGGTTTCGAGGAGGAATAGGGAAATGGCTGAAGTACTCGTCCTCGTCGACCACGTCGACGGTGAAGTCAAGAAGGTCACGCTCGAGCTGCTGACGGCCGCTCGTGAACTGGGTGAGCCGTCCGCGGTCGTCGTCGGCCCGACCGGCACCGCCGCCAAGGCGAAGGAAGCCCTCGCCGCGCACGGCGCCGCCAAGGTGTACGTCGCCGAGGGCGACAACGCCACCGGCTTCCTGGTCACCCCGAAGGTGGATGTCCTCGCCGCGCTCGCGGAGCGGACCTCCCCGGCCGCCGTGCTCGTCGCGGCCAGCGCCGAGGGCAAGGAGGTGTCCGCTCGTGTCGCGGTCCGCCTCGGCTCCGGTCTGCTGTACGACGCCGTCGGCGTGAACGGCGACGGCAGCGTCGACCAGTCCATCTTCGGTGGCGCGTTCTCGGTGAAGTCCAAGTCCACCAAGGGTGTCCCGGTCATCTCGGTCCGCCCGGGCGCGGTCGAGGCGACCCAGGCCGACGGTGCCGCCGCCGAGGAGACCGTCGAGGTCCCCGCCGGTGACCCGGCGAAGTCCGCCAAGATCACCGGTGTCGAGCCGATCGTCGGCGGCGACCGTCCGGAGCTGACCGAGGCCTCGGTCGTCGTCTCCGGTGGCCGCGGTGTCGGCTCGGCCGACAAGTTCGACGTCGTCGAGACGCTGGCCGACTCGCTCGGCGCGGCCGTCGGTGCTTCCCGCGCCGCCGTCGACTCGGGCTACTACCCGGCGCAGTTCCAGGTCGGCCAGACCGGTAAGACGGTCTCGCCGCAGCTGTACATCGCGCTGGGCATCTCCGGTGCGATCCAGCACCGGGCCGGCATGCAGACCTCGAAGACCATCATCGCGGTCAACAAGGACGCCGAGGCGCCGATCTTCGAGATCGCCGACTTCGGTGTGGTGGGCGACCTGTTCAACGTCGCGCCGCAGCTGACCGAAGAGGTCCAGAAGCGCAAGGGCTGACGTCCTTTGTCAGTGAAGGGGTCGCCGGGATTATTTCCCCGGCGGCCCCTTTTCCGTGACCGGGAAGTGATCTCCCACCCTGAGAGAAGCCTGAGAACCCGCAATTAACTGAACGTGCACTAATCGGCCATCGGGCGCATTGTCGTTGGTACCCCTCCAGGGGTAGACCTTGGTTATGACGACGTCACAGCTCCTCGTCAGCACTGACCAGGCAGGTGTCGAACTCCCGGCCGACGCGCCGCGTTACTCCCTCCTCGTGGCCAATGGGAACGAAGAAGTCGTTGCCGCGCAACGTCTTCGCCATCAGGTTTTCGCCGAGGAAATGGGTGCGACGCTCAATTCGCCCGTACCCGGACTCGACGTCGACTACTTCGACGAGTTCTGCGATCACCTCGTGGTGCGCGACGACAACACCGGCGAGATCGTGGGTACTTACCGGATGCTGCCGCCGGATCGGGCCGCGCAGGCGGGAAAGCTGTACTCCGACAGCGAATTCGATCTCACGGCGCTCGACGCACTACGTCCCTCTCTGGTCGAGACGGGCCGTTCGTGCGTGCATCCCGACCACCGCAGCGGCGCCGTGGTGAGCCTCGTCTGGGCGGGGATCGGGCGCTACATGCTGCTGGCCGGGCACCGGTACCTCGCGGGCTGCGCGTCCGTGCCGCTGACCGACGGCGGGGCCTACGCGGCCGGTGTCTGGGATGTCCTGCGCGCCAAGCATTACGCGGACGAATCCCTTCGGGTGACCCCGCTGAACCCGTGGCGGACCGAAGGCGTCGAGCGGCCCGCCCGCGCGATCCTCCCGCCGCTCATCAAGGGCTACACGCGCCTGGGCGCGAAGACCTACGGCCCGCCCGCGCTGGACGAGGATTTCGGCGTCGCGGACTTCTTCGTCCTGCTGGATCTGCACAACGTCGACGAGCGGTATCTCAAGTTCTTCCTGGGAGTGCAGGGATGACCCACGCCTGGATGCCGAAGTCGCCGTGCGGCGACGGCTGCCTGACCGAAGGGGCGCAGACGGTGGCGTTCCCGCGGCGCGTCCTGAGGTTCACCGCGGCGATCGGCGTCATCCTCGGTGCTTTCCTGTCCGCGCCGCTGGTGCTCGTGCTGCGCGGCATGCCCCGGGAACGCTTGGTGCGCCTGCTTTTCGCGGGGATCCTTCGCTCGTTCGGGGTACGGCTGCGTGTGCTCGGTGACGAGAAGTTCCGCGCCGTTCCGGGCCGTGGGGCGCTCGTGGTCAACAACCACATCTCGTGGCTGGACATCATCGCGGTCAACGCCGTCCAGCCGATGCGGGCGCTCGCCAAGAAGGAGGTCGGCACCTGGCCGGTGCTCGGCCTGCTGGTCCGCCGCGGCGGCAGCATCTTCCTCGACCGGGAGAACCTGCGGAGCCTGCCCGCGACCATGGACGAACTCGCCGGCGCGATGCGCGGCGGATCACTCGTCAGTGTGACACCGGAGGGCACCACCTGGTGCGGCCTGGGTTCGGGCCGGTTCCGCCCGGCGACGTTCCAGGCCGCGATCGACGGCGGTGTCCCGGTGCGGCCGCTCGCGCTGCGCTTCCGGCTCGCCGACGGGCGGGAGACGACGCAACCGGCGTTCATCGGGCCGGAGTCGCTCATCGCGTCGCTGCGGCGGGTCGCGGCGCTGCGCGGTCTGGTGCTGGAGGTGCACGTGTGCCCGGAGATCGCGCCGGGCCGCGCTTCGGACCGGCGTGAACTGGCCGCGCTGGCGGAATCCGCTGTGCAGGCGGCATTGGGGCGGGTGCAGATCCCGGCGCAGCGGCGGCGTCGTGCCCCGGCCGTGACTCCCGCTTCCGCTCCGGCTCCCGCCCCGGTCGCGAAGGTGCCCGGCCCCTGAGCGAGTGGCGCGGCACCGCACTCGCGTGATCAGAGCCGTGACTCGCGTGATGGAAGCCGGAACTCGCGTGCTTGGAGCCGGAACTCGGAGTTCCGGCTC